>DASXLF010000642.1:0-19129 GCA_036496405.1 Steroidobacteraceae bacterium
GACTCGCTGGATATTCACGATCCGCGCCACCGGGAAATCTTCTCGCATCGCATCGTCGCCAAGCTGCCGACCATTGCCGCCGCCGCGCACAAGCATTCGCTGGGGCAGCCGTTCATCTATCCGCGCAACGATCTCGACTACGGCACCAATCTGCTGCACATGTTCTTCGCCGTGCCGTGCGAGGCCTACCATGTCGATCCGGTGGCCGCGAAGGCGCTCGATCTGCTGTTCATTCTGCATGCCGATCACGAGCAGAATGCCAGCACCTCCACCGTGCGCCTGGCCGGCAGCACCGGGGCGAATCCGTATGCAGCCATCTCGGCGGGCGTCTCGGCGCTCTGGGGACCGGCGCACGGCGGGGCCAACGAGGCCGTGCTGGCGATGCTCGAGCAGATCGGCACGGTCGATAACATCCCGAAATTTTTGGCCATGGCCAAGGATAAGAGCAGTCACTTCCGCCTCATGGGCTTTGGCCATCGCGTCTACAAGAATTTTGACCCGCGCGCGAAAATCATCCGCGAGACCTGCCACACGGTGCTGGCCAAGCTGGGGCGCACCGACAATCCCCTGTTCGAGCTGGCACTGCGGCTCGAGGAGATCGCGCTTCAGGATGAGTATTTCGTCGAGCGCAAACTCTACCCGAATGTCGATTTCTATTCCGGCATCATCTACAGCGCGCTGGGCATTCCACGCTCGATGTTCACGGTGATGTTCGCGATCGCGCGTACCGTGGGCTGGGTCGCACACTGGCTGGAAATGATCAGCGATCCCGGCATGCGTCTCAGCCGGCCACGTCAGCTCTACACCGGCGCGACCCGCCGCGACTACGTGCCGGTCGCGCTTCGCAGCAGGTCCTGAATCTCGTCGGCGTCGGCGCGCCGCATCGGCCTGCCATCCACCGGGCTCACCGGTGCCTGGCGTATGCCGTCGCGCGGAAACACGGTGGCATCGATGCAGCGGTCATCGACCGCGAAGCGCACCCCCGGATAGGCCTTGATGCGTTCGGCATCGAGTCGCACACGCCGCTCCGTGACTTCGTGCGCCACCCCGCGATCGATCAGCTTGAGCGCGACGTGTTCCGCCCGATCCGCAAACACGTGTAACTGGATGTCCGCATGCTCGGTGGCCGTGCCGCTGAGCACCGGTCCGACCAGTCGCGGTTCAAACTGCGATAACCAGAGCATGGCGTGCAGCGCGGCGCGGCGCTGAGCCTCCAAGGTCAACTCGTGGCCGTCGGGATCGAACAGCCGTTGATACTCGGCCAGGGCGTCCTCGATCTCGGTATTTCGCGGCAGCGCGCTGGCGTCGCTTACTCCCAGGCGCTCGGCCGCTTTGCGCTTGGCGGTCAGAAAATCGTGGATGCCATGCTGCGCCATGATGCGTGCCGCCTCTTGGGCGAGCGCGCGGCGCAGATTGTCCTTTCGGGGCGAAGCGCGGCGGTTCATCGTGATCCCCCTGCTCGGCAGTTCACTGCATTCTAGAATAGCGGCTCGCTCGGACTGCCGGGCGTCTGCGGTGTGGTGCCCGGCAGTGTAGTGCTGGCATTGCTGGCCGTCGGCATGTGATCTTCCATAAAAGTCTCATAAATAGCATCGCTGTCATTGGCCGCGGCCAGCAAGCCGGTCTTGGGCGAGATGCGGGCGGTGACCAGTCCCGGCGGCAGTGGCCGCACGCGATCGGGCTGATCTCGCAACGCCTCGCGCATGAAATCCACCCAGATCGGCACCGCGGTGCGACTGCCCTCTTCGCCTTCGCCCAGTGGGCGCTCCTGGTCGAAACCTACCCACACTGTGGCGACAATGTTGCGGTTGAAGCCATTGAACCAAGTGTCGCGCGCGTCGTTGGTCGTGCCCGTCTTGCCCGAGATGTCGTTACGATGCAGCGCCATGCCGGCGCGGATGCCGGTGCCGCGCTTGATCACGTCGGCCATCATGTCGTCCATGAGCCAATCGTTCTGTGGCGAGATCACGCGCGGGGCCAGCTGTGCCGGCGCGAACAATGGTGGCAGCGTCACGGCCGGCTTGTGGTCGGGATCGCCGTCCGCAGCGGCAGGTACAGGAGTGGCGGCCGTGCTCGTGCTGGTATCGATCAGCCGGCCGCCGGCGGCGCCTGCGGGCGCGGTATCGCCGCTCGCCGGGGCGTCGCACTGCTCGCACACCACCTTGGGATTTGCCTGAAAGACGGTCTGGCCCGCGGCGTTGTCGATGCGCTCGATGAAATAGGGATCCACGCGATAGCCGCCATTGGCGAACACCGCATAGCCGCTGGCCATCTGCAGCGGCGTGGCCGGCAGGCTGCCGAGTGCGATGGTCATATCCCTGGGCATGTCATCCGGATTGAAGCCGAATTTGGCGGCGTAGGCGATGGCGGTGTCGACGCCGAGCTGACGCACCACGCGGATGGTGACCAGATTGCGCGAAAACACCAGACCCTCGCGCAGCCGCATGGGTCCGTCGAAACCCTTTTCGTTGTTCTCCGGCCGCCAGGTTTTTTCCTGACCGCTGTCGTCGTACACGATCGGCGCATCCATCACGATGGTCGAGGGCGTGAAGCCGTTCTCGAGCGCGGCGGAGTACAGAAACGGTTTGAAGCCGGAACCGGGTTGGCGCTTGGCCTGGGTGGCGCGGTTGAACTTGTTGGCGAAATAATCAAATCCTCCCACCAGCGACACCAGTGCGCCATCGTTGGGATCCAGAGCCACCAGCGCGCTCTGAGCTTCGGGCAGTTGCGCCAGCTGCGCTACGCCCTCGCCGTTAGTGACCACATACACCACATCACCCCGCTGCAGCACATCCTCGGCGTGTTTCGGCGCCGATCCCACGCGCGTCTCGGACAAGCGGCGGCGCGCCCAGGACAGACCTTCCCAATCGATCTGCGCGAAACCCATGGAGCGGATGTAGACGCGCGCGGACTGCGGTGCCACCGAGACCACGAGCGCCGCATGCAGGTTGCCGACCTCGCTGACATCGGCCAGCGTGGCGTCCAACCGCGAATTCACCGCCCGCTGATCGATGTTCACCTGCTTGAGAGGGCCGCGATAGCCGTGGCGACGATCGTATTGAATGAGGCCAATACGCACGGCGCGATTGGCCGCGGTCTGCAGCCGACCATCGATGGTGGTGTAGACCTTGTAGCCGGCATTGACGGCGTTGTCCCCGAAACGGCTTACCAGGTCGGCGCGCGCCATCTCCGCCACGTAGGGTGCCTCGACATCGGTAAGGATGCCGTAGTCGTGGGCCGTGACCGGTTCCTGGCTGGCCTGCTGGGCGGCATCGGCGCCGATGTACTTGAGCTTCACCATCTGCTGCAGTACATAGCGGCGCCGCGCCTGCGCCGCCTTGGGATTGGTCACCGGGTTGTAGTTCGAGGGCGCCTGCGGCAGACCGGCGAGCGTCGCGGCTTCAGCGACTGACAGCTGATCGAGCGGCTTGCCGAAATAGGTTTCCGCGGCGGCGGCCACGCCATAAGAACGCTGACCGAGGAAGATCACGTTCAAATAGGTCTGCAGTATCTGTTCCTTGGTGAATTCATGTTCCATCCGGTAAGCGACAAAGATCTCCTGCAGTTTGCGCTTGATGCTTTTGTCGAGCGTCAGAAACATATTGCGCGCCGCCTGCATCGTGATGGTGCTGGCGCCCTGCGAATATTTCCCGGAAGTCAGATCCACCCACACGGCGCGCAGCATGCCGCTGTAGTCGAAGCCATGGTGCGTGTAGAAGCGCTGATCCTCAGCCGAGACGAAGGCCTCGCGCACCAACGGCGGGATGTCGTCGTACGACACCAGTACCCGGCGCTTCTCTCCGATCTGGGCGATTAGTTGCCCGCTGCGGGTATAGATACGCAGCGGCACCGGCAGGGCATTGCTGGCCATGGCATCGATCGATGGCAGCGATGGCTCGAGGTACATATAGCTGGCAACCAGCGCATACACGCCCGCGAACGCCACCACCAGGCACACCCAGAGCGACCCAGCGATGAGCCGAAATGTGTCGATCTTCACCGAATATGCTCCGAACTCATGCTAATGTCGCTCATATTGCGGCGCTGGCCAGGGCCTCAATCGGTAGCTGTACCGCCACCAGACCCGGTTGGACCCAGAAATCACAGCATAGCAGCGCATCCGGGCCAACCCATGGGATCGCGGTATCGGGTCCGGAGCCTGGCCGGACGACCCGGCAGAAGTTAGAGCTACATCACGGCCCATGATTCCATTGCCAGTTTAAGGTGAAGGTAGCCAGGACCAGTTACTCAAGCAGTATCTGATCGTATTTAACTTATGCCTGTTATATATTGCCCGGCAAAGCGTGACAGGGTCTCGTAGAAAAGCGCGCAGCCTACTGAAAGGTCAGGGAAAAAGTGTTGCTATTTTCGCGTAAATATCGCCAGCTGCTAGGCCTGGACATTACTACCTCGTCCATAAAGCTCATTGAGCTGGCGTTGGTGGGTGGTCAGTATCGGGTCGAATCGTATGCGGCAGAGCCGACGCCGCCGAATTCGATGAACGAGAAAACTCTGGTCGATCCGGAAGCGGTCGGCGAGGCGATTCGCCGCGCGGTCAAGCGCTCCGGCGCGCGTAGCCACGAAGTCGCCATCGCGATCAGCGGCGACGCGGCGATCACCAAGGTCATCCAGATGCCACGCGGCCTGCGCGATTCGGAACTCGAAGCGCAGGTTGAGATGCAGGCCGACCAGTACATCCCCTTTCCGATGGACGAGGTCAGCTACGATTTCGAGGTGCTGGGGCAGTCAGATAAGGACGCCGAATCGATCGATGTCCTGCTGGTGGCCTCGCGCACCGACAATGTTTCGCAACGCCGCTCCGCCGTGGTCGCGGCCGGCCTGTCCACGCGCATCGTCGATGTCGAGGCGTTCGCGCTGGAGAATGCCTGCCGGCTGATGACGCATCAGATGCCCGATGGCGGCATCGATCGCAGCATCGCGGTGGTGGATTTCGGCGCCAGCAGCACCACCTTCAGTGTGCTGCGTAATCTGAAGGTCGTGTATACGCGCGATTTCGCCTTCGGCGGCCAGCAGTTGACCGAAGAGATCATGCGTACCTACGGCTTATCGATGGAGGAAGCCGGCCGGGCCAAGAAGGAAGGTGGTCTGCCAGGCAACTACCAGGCCGAAGTACTGGATCCGTTCATCGACGACATGACTCAGCAGGTCAGTCGTTCGATGCAGTTCTATCTCGCCTCGGGCAGCGGCCGCGAACAGCCCGATAAGATCCTGATCTGCGGCGGCTGCGCCAACATTCCCGGCGTCGCCGATGTGGTGCAGAGCCGCGTCGGCATTGCCGCCGAACGCGGCGATCCGCTCGGGCAGATGAAACTGTCGGCCCGCGCGCGTGCCCAGGCCGTGCAACGCGATGCCACGGCGCTGCTGACCGCCTGTGGCCTGGCCCTGCGGAGCTTCGACTAATGCCTCGTATAAACCTGCTCCCCTGGCGAGAACAGCTACGTCGCGAACGCAAGCTCGCGTTCTTCGTCTCGCTCGGCATCGCCGCCGGCGTTGCCGCCGTGACTGCCTTTGCCGCCTACCTGCTGCTCGGTTCGATGATCGACTCGCAGGACCGGCGCAACGAGCGCCTGAAGTCCGAGATCAAGGTGCTCGACAAGCAGATCGAGGAGATCAATGACCTCGAGGCACAGAAGCAGCGATTCATCTCGCGCATGCAGATCATCGAGAAGCTGCAGCGCTCACGACCGGAAGTGGTGCACCTGTTCGATGAGCTGGTGAAGGCCATGCCCGACGGCACCTATCTGACTTCGATCAAGCAGAACGGCAACAAGATTAAGATCGAGGGCGTGGCACAGTCTTCGACCCGCGTGTCGACCCTGATGCGCAACATCGCCGCCTCGGCATGGCTGCGCAATCCCGAACTGGAAGTGGTCGAAACCGCCAAGGACAACTCCGGCAGTCACTTCGTGCTGGACGCCGAGCAGGTCGGAATTACCGACGAGGACAACGCGGCTGGCCCCAAACGGCCGATCCGCACCGCCTCCGGGAGCGCCAAATGAACCTGCTGCAGGAAATGCGCGGGCTGGATCCTCGCGAACCGGGTCGCTGGCCGTTCCCGGTACGGGCGCTGGCGATCGCGGCGTGCTTCGTGGTGATCGCCGTGGCCTTGATCTACTTCTTCGTCTGGCAGGATCGCATGCCGCAACTGCAGCAGCGCGAGGATCAGGAAACGCAGCTGCGCAATGAGTACCGTAGCAAGCATGCCAAGGCGGTCAACCTGACGCTCTACAAACAGCAGCTGGCCGACATCGAAAAATCCTTCGGCGCGCTGCTGCGACAGTTGCCGAGTAAAACCGAGGTCCCGAACCTGCTGGTGGACATCTCGCAGACCGGCCTGGCGGCCGCGTTGCAGGAAAAACTGTTTCAGCCCGGCCAGGAGGTCAAGAAGGACTTCTATGCCGAGCTTCCCATACACATCACTCTGACCGGCAGCTATCACGAGTTTGGCGCGTTCGTCAGCGGCATCGCCGCCCTGCCGCGCATCGTCACTCTGCATGACATCCAGATTACGCCAATGGACAAATCCGCCGGCAGCTTCGATCAGCTGCAACTCGATCTGACCGCCAAAACCTATCGCTACCTCGATGACGATGAAATCGCCGCCGCGGAAGCCGAAAAGCGCAAGGCAGATCAAGCGAAACGGCATGGCGCAGGAAGCTGAACCGATGAGCGCGCGATATATATCGATACTTCGTTGGACCATCATCCCGACGCTGCTGGCTGGCCTGCTGGCCGGTTGCAGTGGACGTGATGCCGATCTCGACCGCTTCATCGAGCAGACCAAGAAGGAGCCCGGCGGCCGGGTCGAGCCCTTGCCGGAAGTTAAACCCTATGAGGCCTTCGCCTACGTCGACCAGGACAAGCGTTCGCCGTTCGTGCCGGGCGGCTCAGGCGGCGCCAATGCCGGCCTGCGTCCCGACAGTCACCGCAATCGCGAGTACCTGGAACAGTTTTCGCTCGACACTTTGAAGATGGTTGGCACGCTCAATCTCAATGGCAACAGTTACGGACTGGTGCAAACCAAGGACGGGCGCGTGCACCGCGTGGTGGTAGGCGAACATCTGGGAACCAACGACGGCAAGATCACCACCATCTCGCCGGCAAAAATAGCACTGGTTGAGATTATTCCTGACGGGCTCGGCGGCTACCTGGAACGTCCTGCCGCCTTGGCGTTAAACGAATGATCGGTACGGAGACACATCGAATGAAACGGTCCATCCCCCCTATGCTGCGCGGACGCCTCCGCTGGATCGCTCTGACGTGGGCTGCCGGCCTGCTCATGAGCCTGAATGCCCGCGCCGCCGATGTGAGTGCCGATGCCACGGCAGCGCCCGCCAATCAGCTGCAATCAATCGATGTCCAGAAATTGAGCGGCAATCAATTGCAGCTCACCCTGCACCTGTCGGGTCCGGCGCCGGAGCCGCTGGCGTTCACGATCGACAAGCCAGCTCGTATTTCTCTCGACATACCGAACACCTCGCTGGCGTTGAGCTCGCGTCGTATCGATGTCGGCGCCGCCGGCGTCGATACCGTGCTGGCTGCGGAGGCCAATGGCCGTTCGCGCGTGGTACTCAATCTCGATCAGCAGATGCCCTATCAGACGCACGTCGCCGGTAATGACATCGTGGTCCTGGTCGGCAATGCGCAGGTTGCCGCCGCGGCTCCCAAGGCCGCTGCTGCCGCCAATGCGCCGCACGCCAACATGGCCGCCGCCGGTAACCGCGCCATTCGCAGCATCGATTTCCGCCGCAGCGAGACCGGGGCCGGCCGCCTGATCGTGCGCCTGAGTGACCCGCGCACGCCGATCAGCCTCAAGCAGCAGGGCTCACAGATCATGGTGGATTTCACCGGCGCCGAGTTGCCGAAGAATCTGATGCGCCGCTACGACACCACGGATTTCGGCACGCCGGTCACCGGGTTCGACGCCGAGCGCCTCAATGCCGATACCCGCATCGTGCTCGATGCCAGCGGCGAATTCGATCCCATCGCCTATCAGTCGGACGATGAATACGTGGTCGAGGTGTCGGCCCACAAGAAGCCCGCCGCCGGCACCGCTGCCGACGAAAAGAAGGAATACAAGGGCGAGCGCCTGACACTCAACTTCCAGGACATCGAAACGCGCGCCGTGCTGCAGCTGCTGGCTGACGCCAGCGGACAGAACATCGTCGTGAGCGATACGGTCAACGGCAGTGTCACCCTGCGCCTGCAGAACGTGCCGTGGGATCAGGCTTTGGACATCGTGCTGCGCACCAAGGGGCTGGACAAGCGCCAGGAAGGCAACGTGATCATCGTTGCGCCGGCGGCCGAGCTGGCCTCACGTGAGAAGGCCGAGCTGGCGGCCAAGAAGGACATTCAGGAACTCGAGCCCCTGCATACCGAATATCTGCAGGTCAACTACGCCAAGGCTGCCGATATTGCCGCATTGCTCAAAGGCACCGGCGGATCCGGTGGCGGTAGCGGCGGCGGCAGTGCGAACTCCGTACTGTCTGCGCGCGGGCACGTATCGGTTGACGATCGCACCAACACGCTGCTGCTGCAGGACACGGCGGAGAACATTGCCGATGTGCGCCGCATGGTCGCGACGCTGGACATTCCGGTCAAGCAGGTGCTGATCGAGGCGCGCATCGTGGTAGTGACCAACGACTACGCACGCGATCTGGGTGCTTTGGTGGGCCTCACGGCCACCCGCCACAACGGTTCCAACGGCCTGTTCGAAACCACCGGCACCGCAGCCGGCGTCGACCAGGGCGTCGCCTCCGCCATAACCAACCTGCCCACGGGCTCGGTCTATCCGGTCAGCCTGCCGACGGGAGCCAATGCGCCCAACCGGTACAACGTCAATCTGCCGGTCGCAAGTCCCGCCGGTAGCATCGCGCTCGGTATTCTCGGATCCGACTTCCTGGTGGATCTGGAATTGGATGCCGCGCAAACGGAAAATCGCGGCACCGTGATCTCATCGCCGAAGGTCATCACAGCCAATCAGCGTGAGGCCACCATCCGGCAGGGCGTCGAGATTCCCTATCAGCAGTCCGCCTCCAGCGGTGCGACCACAATCGCCTTCAAGGATGCGGTGCTGTCGCTCAAGGTGAAACCGCTGATTACGCCGGACAATCGCATCATTCTCGATCTCACGGTTTCCGATGACACCGTCGGTACCGTGGTGGTCGCCTCCGGTGGCGTCAACGTGCCCTCGATCAATACCCGTGCCATCGAAACCCAGGTGGTGCTCAACGACGGGCAGACCGTGGTGCTCGGTGGCATCCTGGAGACCACGCACAGCGATGCGGAGACCAAGGTACCCTGGCTGGGCGATGTTCCGGTGCTGGGAAATCTGTTCAAGAACACGACCAAGACCGACGACAAGGATGAGCTATTGGTGTTCGTCACACCGAAGATCATTCGTGAAGGGGTCAACGTCAACTAGTCGCCATTGCGCATACTGCTGATCGAAGATGACGAGCTCGTCGCCGACGCGATCGTCCGCGGGCTCATCCTGGCGGGATTCTCAGTCGAACATGCCGCATCCGCGGAGCGCGGGCGTACGGCGCTAAGCGCCGAGCACTTCGATCTGGCGGTGGTGGATATTGGCCTGCCCGGAGCGGATGGGCTGACGCTGCTGGGCGCTATGCGTCGTGAAGGCAAGGCCACGCCGGTGCTGATCCTGACCGCGCGCGATACGCTGGCCGACAAGATCCGCGCCTTCGAGCTGGGCGCGGACGATTTCCTCATGAAACCCTTCGAGCAGGCAGAGCTGGCGGCGCGCTGCCGCGCCTTGATTCGCCGCGCCAGTCTTGCGCCCAGCGGCATTGTGCGGCTGGGCCGCCTGACGATCGATCTGAGCGGGCACCAGCTGCAGGTGGACTCACAGCCGGTGGAGCTCACGCGGCGCGAATGGCTGGTGCTGGAAAGCCTGGCGCACAACATTGGCCGCATCGTCAGCAAGGACCGCCTCATGCAGGCACTGGCGGGCTGGGAGCAGGACCTCACCGCCAATGCGGTCGAGACCCACATCTCGCGCTTGCGTGCCAAGCTCGGCAGTGCCGCGGTGATTCGCACCATCCGCGGCCTGGGGTATCGACTGGATGAAGTCGGCGATGTGCCCGGAGACGCGCCGCAATGAGGACTATTCGCAGGCGTCTGTTGTACCTGCTGCTACCGGCGCTGGCGATCCTGATGCTGGTCGGGGGCGTGGCCGACTATTGGGTCGCGGTCGCCAGCACCCGCAATGCCTACGACCGGGCACTGGCCAGTACCGCATTCGCGCTCACGACCACGATCCGCAGCGAGAATCAGACGCTGCGCTTTAGCCCCCCGGCTGCCGGCGGCGCCTTCGACGGTGGCACGCTGTACGCCATCTTAGGACCAACCCATGAGCTGATCGCCGGCACGGCGCAATTGCCGTCCACGGCGCCGGCCCAGGCCAGCATCAGGCCGGCGGGACGCGCCAGCTTCTGGGACGCGCAGTTTCAGGGTCAGTACTGGCGCGTTGCCAGTATCGTGGCACCCACCGCGCTCGGTGCTGCCCAGATCGTGGTGGCCGAGCCGCTGGACCGGCGTGGCCGCACGCAGCAGGTCATGCTGGTGGGAAAGCTGCTGGTGGATTTTGCCGAGCTCGATCTGACACTGCTGCTGGTCTGGATTGCCGTGTACTACGGTCTGCGGCCGCTGAATCAATTGACCGAACAGGTCGAGCGGCACCCGGTGCGCCAGCTGCAGCGATTCGATGAGTCGCAGGTGCCCGGCGAATTGCGCTCGGTGATCGTGGCTTTCAACCGCGTACTGGAACTGCTGCACGATGCCGCCCAGGCGCAGCAGCGCTTTGTCGCCAACGCCGCGCACCAGATGCGCACGCCGGTTGCAGGCCTGCTGGCGCAGCTGGAACTGCTGGCTCATGACCCACAGGCCGCGGCGGTGGCGCCGCAGCTCGGGTCAGTGCAACGCGGCATTCAACAACTGGCGCGCTCGGCCAATCAGCTCCTGGCGCTGGCCAGGGCCGAGCCGGTTTCGGCGCTGCACCAGAATTTCGGGCCCGTGGCGCTCAAATCTTTGGTGGAGCAATTGGTGGAGCGTTATATCGACCGCGCCGACAAGGCAGGCATCGATCTGGGTGCGGATGCCCTGGCGGCCAGCGTGACCGGCGATGCCGGATTATTGGAGGACCTGCTTGAGAACCTCATCGACAACGCCCTCAAATACGCACCGGCCGGCGGGCACGTCACCGTGCGCTGCGGCCTGGATGGATCAGCGCCGTATCTGGAAGTCGAAGATGACGGCCCGGGTATACCGGAGAGCGAGCGCAGTCGCGTGCGCGAGCGCTTCTATCGGCTGCCCGGCTCAGCCGGCATCGGCTGCGGGCTGGGACTGGCCATTGTCGATGAGATTGCGCGCGTACATGGCGCCGCCTTCAGCATCGGCGCCGGCCCCCAGGGGCGGGGCTCGCGCATGCGGGTGCGCTTTCCGTGACCTGCGTCGCAAATACCAGCTTTCGAACTCCCCAGCCAGCTTGGTGCAAGCTCCGCTGGCTAAGGTGCTCACCTATGGATAGCCGTTCAGTTCCACACACGCAGTGCGGCTTCACGCTGCTCGAGCTGATCACCGTAATGGCCATCGCCGGGATACTGGCGGCGGTGGCGATTCCTTCGTACCGCTACATCGCGCAGACCAATCGCATCGCTGCCGAAGTCAACGGTCTGCTGGGTGATCTGCAATTCGCGCGCTCCGAGGCGGTGAAAGAAGGCCAGACCGTGACCGTGTGCCAGTCGAGCGATGGCCTCACCTGCACCGTCAACACCAGCTGGGACCGAGGCTGGCTGGTATTTTCCGACGTCAACTCTAATGCCACCGTCAATACCGGTGACATCATCATGCGTGTTCAGAACGGTTTCACGGGCACCGACACTTTTACCGCCAACAACACCATCTCGGCGGTCAGTTTCAATCGCGAGGGCTTCGCGGTGGCCAATGGCACCGGCCTCACCGGCGGCAATGCTCTGTTGACACTGCATTCGGTGCCGCCCAATCCTGACGCCACACGTTGTTTGTCGCTGAACACCATTGGCATGACGGCAGTGGTATCCACCAAGAACTCCGGTGGGACCTGCACATGACGCGGCCACTGTCCATTGCGATCAGCGGCACAGGCGTGCGGGCGCGCGGGTTCACGCTGGTGGAAGTACTGGTCGCGCTGATCATCATTTCCATCGGCATGCTGGGTATCGCCAAGATTCAGGCTCTGGCCTATGCCAGCACCGGCACGGCGAGCCTGCGCTCGCTGGCGGCCATCGAGGCTGCGAGTCTGGCCGCTTCCATGCGCGCCAACCGCAATTACTGGACGGTGCCGGTAACGCCTCTGACGATCACCATTACCGGGACCACCATCACCAAAAGCGACGCCGCGCTGGCGGGCTCGCCCGTGTGCGTGGTCGGAGCCAGCGGCTACGCCGGTCCCTGTACCGCGCCACAGCTGGCCGCCAGTGACCTGCAGACCTGGGTCACCTCACTCAATGCGCTGCTGCCCGGCGTGCAGGGCAGCGTCTCCTGTCCCACACCCTCGACCGCCAACGGCTTCACCGCGCCGGTGGGCTGCACCATTCAATTGAGTTGGGTGGAGCGCAATGTCGGCATCAATACCCAGTCGCAGAACACGACCATGACTCTGCCGACCTACACCATGTACGTGGAGCCCTGACATGCGCGCGCTCCATCACGGCAAACGGCGTGCGCAGAACGGCCTCACTCTGATCGAGCTGCTGGTCGCCCTGGCCATCGGCATCTTCCTGCTGGGCGGACTGGGCATCATGGTTCAGAACAACAAGCGCACCTTCAGCAGCCAGAACCAGTTGGCACAATTGCAGGACAGCGAGCGCCTGGCGATGACCATGATGAGCGACGTGATTCAGTCCGCCGGCTATTTCCCCAATCCAACGCTCAATACCGCCACCTCTTCGATGGTGGCTGCCGGCTCGATGGGTTCGGGTCAGGCACTCATAGGCACCACCGGTACCACGCCTCCGGGCGACACGCTCACCGTGCGCTACGCCACCACTACCGGCGATGGCATTCTCAATTGCTCCGGCCTGCCAAACACCACCGGCAGTGTCGCGCCAACGCTTTATACGAGCGTGTTCAGCGTGGTCAACGGCCAGCTGATCTGCAACATGAACGGTGTGGTATATCCGCTGGTGGGGATCGCCGGCACCACGGTCGCTAATGCCGTCAGCGTCACCAACTTAAGCATTCTGTACGGCGTCAACAGCACCGGCACCGATAACAATGTCGACAGTTACATGACTGCCGCGCAGGTCACCGCGGCTGCAGTCTGGAACAGCGTTATTTCGATGCAGGTTTCGCTGACCTTCACCAACCCTCTGTATTCCGCCACGGCCCAGCAGGGTCAAGGCACCACGCAACCGCAGACGATCACCTTCACGCGCGATATCGGCGTGATGAACAAAAGCGGGATTCAGCCATGAAACAGTCACTGCAACGCCGGCGCTCGGATCAACGCGGCATCGTCCTGGTAGCGAGCCTGCTGCTACTGCTGATAGTCACGGTCATGGCATTGAGTATTTTTCGCAGCTTCGGCATTCAGGAGAAGATCGCCGGCAACATGCGCGAGAAGCAGCACGCGCTGCAGGCCGCCAACAGCACGCAACAGTACGCGGAATGGTGGCTGGCCAACCAGAGTCCCGCGCCGCGCGCAGTGGCCGCCGGCATCGCCTCGGCCGCCGACGTGCAGTGCAGTGCAGTGCTGGATGCCAATCTGGGGCAGGGACAGATCTGTCTCAACAGCCTGGTCGCGGTCGCCAGCCTTACGCCCAATGCCGGAGCATGGCCTGCTTCCGGCGCCAATGTCGGTGTGCTCTACACACCCACCGGTCTGAATTTCACCGGCAACGTCACCAACAGTCTGGTGACCGATGTCTATTACGCCAGACCGCGCTTTTACATTTCGGACGTGGGCCCGTTGGCCAGCGGCCGCGGCGAGGTCTACCAGGTTGATGCCTACAGTTACGGCCTTGGCTCCACAGCAGTGGCCGAAGTTGAGAGCACCGTGGCAATCACCTGCCAAGTGTGCAACGTGGGAGGTTTGTGATGATGAGCAAGTATTCCATCTCGGCGCTGGCCGTCCTGATGGCGACGGGCCTTTCGAGCACCGCTCGGGCGCAGACCACCTTCACCGAGGATTTCACCGGTACCACCACCACCAATCCCTGGTACTACTTCAATGGCGCGTGCCTGACGGCGGGCACCGGCGCTGGAACAGGAACCCAGAGGACCGTGGCCGGGTTCGTACCTTCGTGCTGGAACATTCGGACTTCGTATTACGGCGCGCAACAGGATAACGATGCGGCACTGGTCGGCGGCGCGAACGGCGTTGCCGGCAACGGCATGACGCTCCCCGATCCGGCCGGCCAAGGCGCTTTGCGTTTCACCAACGGCTCCCCCTACGGCCATGGCGAGAACGGTGCCATCGTTTCTGCCGCGGCGTTCAACGCCGGCCAGGGCGTACAGATTACCTTCAAGACCGTGACCTATCGCGGTGACTCGGGCGGCGCCGGTGGCGACGGGGCCGACGGCATGAGCTTCTACCTGATCGACGCCACGCAGTTCCCGACCAACAATCCCACCTCGAGCTCGAGCTGGAACGGCATCGGCTCCTGGGGCGGTAGTCTCGGCTACACCTGCTCCAATGCCAATCCGCCGTACGACGGCCTGGTCGGCGGCTACCTGGCGATCGGCATCGATGAATTCGGAAACTTCCTCAACGGCACCACGCTCGAGCCCGGCTTTACCGGCGCCACGGCGACCGGCGACAACACCGCGCTGGGTTTCGGTTACGTTCCCGGGCGCATTGGTCTGCGCGGC
This sequence comes from Steroidobacteraceae bacterium, assembly GCA_036496405.1. Lineage (GTDB taxonomy): Bacteria > Pseudomonadota > Gammaproteobacteria > Steroidobacterales > Steroidobacteraceae > FEN-1191. The sequence goes on from DASXLF010000642.1 coordinate 14,890, forward strand.
GGCGGCAGCATTTCGTGGGCCTATCTCAACAACACTTACCCTGCTGACTATCCGTCGACGCTGACCGCGACACAGAAGCAGGGCGCGGTGCAGAACACCTGCAAAACCGGCACGCTTTGGAACTACGCGGCGCCCGCCGCGCCCGTCAACACCAATAACGCGATCGCGGATTACGCGCCCATCCTCAGCAGCACCAGTCCGCTGACGGGCGCCTATTCGATAGTGACCGGCGCGATTGCGAATGAAGGCGCGATGTCGCGGCCCACCGGATTGACCAATCCTGCCGGGGTCACCAATGGCAACGTGATTCTGTATAACCTGAAGATCACCCAGAACGGCCTGCTGAGTTTTTCCTATAGCTTCAATGGCACCGGCGTGTTCACCCCGGTAGTCACCAATCAGAGTATTGCCGCATCGAACGGCCTGCTGCCGGCCAGTCTGTTGTTCGGTTTCGCCGGCTCGACCGGCGGTGACACCAATATTCACGAGATCCTGTGCTTCAAGGCGGTGCCGATCAATCAGTCCACCAGTTCCGCGGCCGGCAACCAGAAGCAGACCTCGGAGGTTCAGACCACCTCGCAGGCGTACTTTGCCTACTACAATCCCAACGACTGGACCGGTCGGCTGGCAGCCTACGGATTGGCCGACGCCAACGGAATCCTGACTCTGCAGGCCAATTCCACCTGGGATGCCCAGTGCAATCTCACCGGCGTGGCCTCAGGCACCACCTGCCTCACCAACCAGGTCACCGGCCCGACAGCGCCGCAGGCCCCGGCCAATCGCGTCATGATGACGCTGAATACCATCGATGCGACAACGCCCTTAGGTACCGGTATCCCGTTTGAGTGGCCCGGCACATCGGGGCTCACCGCCGCCGAACAGACCGTCATCGATAATGGCGATGCGACCCCGCACAACGGCAATCGGGTGAACTACCTGCGCGGCGATCGAACCAATGAGCTCAAATCTACCGGCGTCGGACTTTTTCGCGCGCGCGATGGAGTACTGGGCGACATCATTGATTCCAGCCCGGTGTGGGTAGGGCCGCCCAATTCGCCCTACGTGCTCACGTGGCGGGACAATCTGTTCACCACGGCCACCATGCCCGAGAACGCCACCTCGTACCTGACGTTCCAGACCGCGCAGCAGTCGCGGCTCAACGTGGTGTATGTCGGCGCCAACGACGGTTTCCTGCATGGCTTCGAGTCCGGAACGGAAGATCTTGTCGGTAACGTCAGCCTGACGAACAACGACGGCAAGGAAGTGCTGGCCTACATGCCGGGCGTGGTGCTGAACAACATCCATAAGTTCTCCTCGAATGCGACCACCGAGGCGCAGGACGTGCAGATCGACTACGCCAATCCACAGTACGCGCACAGCTTCTTCATCGACGCGACACCTGGAAGCGGCGACCTGTTCTATGCCGGCGCGTGGCACACCTGGATGGTGGGCGGATTGGGAGCTGGCGGCGCCGCGATCTATGCCCTCGACATCACTAATCCCACCTCCGGTGCGGCCAGTTTCACCGAGGCCCATGCCGCGGCCGTGATCAAGGGCGAATGGAGTTCGGGCACGATTACCTGCATCGTTGCCGGCGCTGCAAGCACCGCCTGCCGGGCCAGCCTCGGCAACACCTACGGCACGCCGCAGATCCGCCGCTTTCACAACGGCAGCTGGGGCGCGGTATTCGGCAACGGCTATGGCAGCACCAACGGTGACGCCGGCATCTTCGTGATGCTGGTCAATCCGACCAGCGGTGCCGTGACGTTCTATTACCTCAGCGCCGGCAACGGCTCCGGCAACGGCATTGCGTACGCCTCGCCGGCGGACCTGGATGGCGATCACATCACCGACTACGTATATGCCGGCGATCTGAAGGGCAACGTCTGGCGCTTCGATCTCACCAGTAACAACCCGGCCAATTGGGCTCTCAGCAGCACCGGGCAACCGCTGTTCAAGACGCTCACGGGCCAGCCCATTACCACCCCGCTGGTACTGGCCTCGGCGGTGGTCACGGGCAGTACGCCGCAGATCATGGTGGCGTTCGGCACCGGCCAGCGTACTCAATTCACCAATACGACTCCGGTCAGCTACATCAGCGGCACCCAGAGCCTCTACGGTGTCTGGGACTGGAACCTCAGCGGCTGGAACGCCAAATCTACCGCTCAATATACCAGCCTGACCACGGCCCAGGTCGCCGCGGGGCCTCTGAGCGTGGCCACTCCCTATACCCTGGGCAGGACCAACCTGCAGGCGCAGACGTTTACATCAGGAGCTTCGGGCATCGATGTCTCCAACACCACCATCACCTGGGCCAAGTGCGGCGGTACCTGCACTGCCGGCAAATTTGGCTGGTACGCCGACCTGATCAGTAACAATGGCGCCACCACCGGCGTCGGCGGTACTGGAGCGCAGATCACGGAACAGATCGTCTCGGCGCCGAGCCTGTTCGAGAGCGCGCTGATCGTGAACTCGACCACGCCGTCCAGCAACTCGCCGCTGTCGTGCTCGGCGCCCACAACCGACACCGGCGTGCTGTACGTCATCTCGGTTCTTACCGGCGGGACGTTCTCGTCAGCGGCAACCGGTGGCGGCACGAGCTTTGCCAGCGCGTTCGTGAATTTCCACGATGCGCTGCTCGGCGGTCTGCAGACCAATGAGACCGGTGCCGTGACCGTGCTGACCACGCTTGAGGCGACCAACTTCGTGCTCGGGCAGGACATCGCCGTGCCCACACCCGGTTCTGCGGCTCCCGGCACGCTCACGCAGATCCAGCTGCCCCTGAATACCAACACCGCCCGTATGACCTGGATAGAGCTGCGATAGCCATGGAAACCGCAAACATGACCAAGCCGCGCCATTCGCATTACCGATACTTGGCGGGATTCACGCTGGTGGAGCTCATGATCGTGATCATGATCGCCACCATCCTGCTCACGGTCGCCATCCCGGGTTACAAGACCTCGATCCGAAAGTCGCGACGCACCGATGCCAAGACGGCGCTGTTGGATATTGCTTCCAGAGAGGAGCGCTACTTCAACACCGCCAATCCTCCCGGCTACAGCGCCACGCCCACCGACCTGGGTTACACCTCGTTCACTCCCGTCGGCAGCGGCTATTACAACGTCACCGTCGCCGTCACGCCGGCCGCGCCGCCGAGCACGCCGGCGCAGTTCACGATCACGGCGGTGCCGGTGCCGGGCAGCGATCAGGCCAAGGACGCGCAGTGCACCCAGTTTCAACTCGACAATCTGGGCCGGCAGACATCGCTGCCGAACGTCACCGGCTGCTGGCAGTGAGCTGACCGGGGGCCGATTTTCCTCGCCTCTTTGGTGTAATCTGCCGACTGAGCCGCAGCCGCGGCGGATTGCGCAATGGTCGGCAAACACAACATATTTCTAATCGGGCCCATGGGCTCCGGCAAAAGCGCCGTGGGGAAGTATCTCGCGCGCGTACTCAATTTCCCGTTCCTGGACAGCGATCACGAGATCGAGCTGCGCACGGGTGCCGACATTCCGCTGATCTTCGAACGCGAAGGCGAGGCCGGATTCCGCCATCGCGAACGCGACGCCATCGCCGAGCTCAGCGCCCGCGAGCGCATCGTGCTGGCAACGGGTGGCGGGGCGGTCATCGATGCCGACACGCGCCGCGATCTCAAGTCGCGCGGCTGGGTGGTCTATCTCGAGACCTCGGTGGCGCAGCAGGCGCAACGGGCCGGACGCACACGCCACCGTCCGCTGCTGCAGGGCACGGATCCGGCGCGGCGTCTGGGAGAACTGCTTCAGGAGCGCGAGCCGTTCTACCGCGAGGTTGCCGATCTCACCGTCTCGACCAATGGCCGGCGCGTTCCCGCCGTGGCCGAGTTCATCGCGCAGCAATATCGCGAGTCACTGCAGGTGGCCGAAGCATGCAGACCCTGACCGTCAACCTGGGCGAGCGTTCCTATCCGATCCTGATCGGGTCAGGGTTACTGCAGTCGGCCGTTATTGCCAGGCACATCCCCGCTGGCGACGTGCTGCTGGTGAGCAACACCGTAGTGGCGCCGCTCTATGCCGAGCGGCTCAAAGGCGCGCTATCCGGGCGGCGCGTGATCGAGGTGATCCTGCCCGATGGCGAGCAGCATAAAACCTTGAGCTACGCCGGCCGCGTATTCGACGTGATGATCACCAATCGACTCGGGCGCGATGCCGTCGTGGTCGCGCTCGGCGGTGGGGTGATCGGCGATCTGGCGGGCTTCGTT
>DASXLF010000643.1:0-2476 GCA_036496405.1 Steroidobacteraceae bacterium
CGCGCTGCACCGCGGCGGCGTGGCCGGCGATGACCACCTGCCCCGGCGAGTTGTAATTGACTGCTTCCACCACCTCGCCCTGGCCGCACTCGGCGCACACGGCCTCGATCAGCGGGTCCTCGATACCCAGCACCACCGCCATGGCACCCACGCCTTCGGGAACCGCCTGCTGCATGATCTGACCGCGAAAGTGCACCAGCCTCACTGCGTCCTCGAACGGCAGCGACTCGGCACACACGAGCGCCGCAAATTCACCCAGGCTGTGGCCGGCCACCGCGACCGGGGCCTCCCCGCCTTGCTGGCGCCAGATGCGCGCCGTGACCACATCGGCCACGAGCATGGCCGGCTGTGTGATCTCGGTACTGTTGAGTCGCTCGGCCGGCCCATTTGCCACCAGCGACCACAGGTCGAATCCCAATGCCTTCGAAGCCTGCGCATAGCCTTCCCGCACCAGCTCATGCTGTGCCGCCAGGGCCGCCAGCATGCCGACCGACTGCGATCCCTGTCCCGGAAATACCAGCGCAAGCGCCATTGAATGCTTTGACTCCGAATTGGCAGTGGGCAAAAAAACGCGCGGATTATAGCGGCTCAACGCCGCCCTGCGAGCGCCCAGGCGCCGATCAATCCACCCAGCGCGCCGAACAGATGCGCGTCGGCCACGAGCGGCAGGCCGCCGGCAAAGATGCTCGCACCGCTGTGCTGTTCATAGATGAGTTTCACCACCAGCAACAATACCAGCACCGTTCCCACGGCATCGCCGCGGCGGTAGAGCGCCGTGGCTCCCGCCGCGAGCGCGCCGTGCAACACTCCCGAGGCGCCCAGGTACCATTCGACCTCAGGACGCAGAAACCATAGTCCCGCGTCGATCGCCGCGCATGCAGCAATCAGGATCCACGCCCAGCGCCGTGGTGAGAATTCGCGCGCAAACAGCATCCACAGCAATGAAAGACCCGCGCAATTGAGCAATGCGTGCAGCAGGTTCATATGCACCAGATGCGCGGTGAGCAGGCGCCACCACTGTCCGTGCGCAAGCGCCATGCGCTCATAGCGCAGGTGCTCGCGCCCCGCCTCACCGGTGGCGCACAGGCCGAGGATCAACGCCAACGCTGCGGCGAGCGCAGCGCCATAGCAGGCGTCGCAATTCGCCGACCGGAACCAAGACTGTGAGGTGCTGTCAGTTCTACAGGGCTTCATTTGTTATGATCGGACGGTCGGCAGGCGGGGTGAAATCATGCAAGCAGTGAACCCTATGAACATCGAATTCAAGCCTAACAAGTTGCGCCGCGCGCTGCGCGTGCAGCGGGGCTTCACCCTCATTGAGATCATGGTAGTGGTCATCATCATCGGCCTGCTGGCGGCGGTGGTGGTGCCGCAGTTCATGGGGCGTGTCGACGACGCGCGCGTGGCCAAGGCCAAACAGGACATTCAGGCGCTGGAGACGGCGCTGACCATGTTCAAGCTCGATAATTTCGTCTACCCCACGCAGGAGATGGGCCTGCAGGCGCTGGTGACCAAGCCCAACGATCCGAGCATCAAAAACTGGCGTTCGGAAGGCTACCTGAAGCGATTGAACAAGGATCCCTGGGGCAATGAGTACCAGTATCAGATACCCGGCACGCATGGTGACTATGACTTGTCGTCGTTGGGAGCCGATGGCCAACCTGGCGGCACTGGCATAAATGCCGATATCGGCAACTGGAATCTCGACAACTGATCAGTGCGCAGCCGACCGCTTCGCTACCGAACGCAGCGTGGCTTCACGCTGATCGAGATCATGGTGGTGGTCGCCATCATCGGCATCCTGGTGATTGGCGCCATTCTCAGTCTGGGCGCGACCGGCAAGGACCGTGCGCTCGAACGGGAGCGCGACCGGCTCGCGGCGCTGATCGCCTATGGCCGTGAGCGCGGCGCAATGCTGACGCTCGAGTACGGCATTCGAATCGGCCAGCACGGTTACCGTTTTGCGTTCTATGACAATCGCCTGATGCAATGGAGCCCGGAGACCGTCGATGACACGCTGCGACCGCGCCGCCTGCCCGATGGCCTGCAATTGCGGCTGCTGATCGAGGGCCAAGAGATCGTGCTCGACGACAAGGCGCTGCAGATCAAACCAACCTCGACCACTACGCTGGCAGGCAAATCGCTGTTTGGCAGCAGCGGCGGCAATGCCGCCGGCAGCGCCATCAACGGCATCACCGGCGCCGGCGGCATCAACGGTCTCGCCGCCAGCAGTGGCGGCTTCGGCGGCGGCTACGGCGCCAGCAGTAGCAGCGGCGCCTTTGGTCTCGGCGGTTTGGGCAGCAGTAGTAGCGGCAGCAGCAGCGGCGGCCTGAACAGCAGTGGCAGTGGCAGCAGCGGCGGCGGACTGAACAACCAGAACGGCGACAATACGCCGCAGCTGATGCTGTTCTCCAATGGCGACACCAACAGTTTTTCTCTGACCATCGAACGCCCGGCCGCCGGACGCAGCGCAACC
>DASXLF010000644.1:0-1856 GCA_036496405.1 Steroidobacteraceae bacterium
CGCCGGCGCTGTCGTCCATGCTGATTTATCTACTCATGGCAATCGTGCTGGTGGTGAAGCCGGAAGGCCTGTTTTCGGCGAGCGGCAAATGAGCGGCTGGTTCTCTGTTCGCAATGCGGCAATCGTGGCGCTGCTGCTCGCTCTGCTGCTGCTGCCGGTCTATGTTGAGCTGGGCGGCAGCCGCTTCCTGCTCACATTGTTTACACGCATCCTGATCCTGGCGATGGCCGCGGTGAGCCTCAATCTGATCCTCGGCTATGGCGGCATGATGAGCTTCGGCCACGCTGCTTACCTCGGCATTGGCGGTTATGCCGTCGGCATTCTCGCCTTCGAAGGCGTGCATTCCGGTTTCGTGCAGTGGCCGGTGGCGCTGCTTGCGAGCGCGCTGTTTGCGCTGGTGATCGGTGCGCTTTCTCTGCGCACGCGCGGCGTCTATTTCATCATGATCACGTTGGCCTTTGCACAGATGGCCTACTACGTCGTCGCCGGTCTGGCGCGCTACGGCGGCGACGACGGCCTCACCGTCTACAAACGTAGCCAGTTCGTTTCACCGATCAATCTGTCCAACAAGGTCCAGTTTTATTACATCTGCCTCACGCTGCTTTTCGCGTCGATCTACCTGATCTGGCGCATCATCAATTCGCGCTTTGGACTGGTGATCCAGGGCGCGCGCTCGAACGATACGCGCATGCGCGCCATCGGCTTCCCGACCTATCGATACAAACTCGTTTGCTTTGTCATTGCGGGGACAATGTGCGGACTGGCCGGGGCGCTGCTCGCCAACCATACCGACTTCGTCAGCCCGTCGATGATGTATTGGACGCGCTCGGGCGATCTCATCATCATGGTCGTGCTCGGCGGCATGGGTTCCCCCTTCGGCCCGCTGATTGGCGCCGTGGCTTTGCTGGTGCTGGAGGAGGTGCTCTCCGGCATCACCGAATACTGGCAGATCATCCTCGGACCGTTGCTGCTGCTGGTCGTGCTGTTTGCGCGCGGTGGCATCGACGGATTGCTCGCCAAGGTGCGCCATAGGGTGAGTCATGGCTGATCTGCTGCGGGTGGACAATCTCGCCAAGCGCTTCGGCGGCATCGTTGCCACCGACGACCTCAATTTCGGCGTTGCCGAAGGTGAGTTGCACGCGGTGATTGGCCCGAATGGCGCCGGCAAAACCACATTGATCGCTCAGCTGAGCGGGCAACTATCGCCCGATTTCGGCCGCATCCATTTTGCGGGCTGCGATATCACCGCAGTGCCGATGTATGCCCGCACCGCGCTCGGGCTGGCGCGCTCGTTTCAAATTACTTCATTATTTCTTGACTTGAGCGTGCTCGACAATGTCGCGCTGGCCGTGCAGGCGCACGTCGGCCATTCTTTCCATTTCTGGCGCGATGCGCGCCGCGAAGCAGAATTGCGCGATCCCGCGCGCGCGGCCCTGGCCCGTGTTGGCCTGAGCGCGCGCGCCGATCTGCCAGCCTCTGCACTCAGCCATGGCGAGCACCGGCAGCTTGAGCTTGCGATGGCGCTCGCATCCAGCCCGCGCATGCTGCTGCTCGATGAACCGATGGCCGGCCTCGGCCCCGAGGAATCGGCGCGCATGGTGACAATGCTGCACGAGCTGAAGAAGCAGCTGACAATCCTGCTGGTCGAGCACGACATGGAAGCAGTGTTCGCGCTCGCTGATCGCATTACGGTGCTGGTCTATGGCCGCGTGATTGCCACCGGAAAGCCCGAGGACATTCGCGGAAACGCCCAGGTGCGTGACGCCTATCTCGGTGAGCAAGAGGTGGCGAATGGCTGAGCCCGTGCTTGCGCTTGAAGGCGTCGAGACTTGCTACGGCCTCAGCCAGGTGCTGTT
>DASXLF010000645.1:0-2227 GCA_036496405.1 Steroidobacteraceae bacterium
ACGATAAGTTCGCGCACGCCAACCTGGCGGCGATCGTCAAAGCCGCGCGCGTGCTCGGCCTGTACTGCGTCGCCAAGGGAGTCAAGACACCGGCGGCGGCACGCTGGATGGCGTCCGCGGGAATCGAGTATGCGGATCGCCCTACCCGCGACGCAGGATCCGCCGCCACCACGGAGAGCGCACCCGCTTTATCGCTGGCACAGGGCTCCTAGCCGCAGGCTTGGTCTTGGTTGCAGGTTTGGGCGCGGCCTTGCTGGCGCGACCTTCATAGGGATCGAACCCCGTCACTGCTCCGTGAGACTTCGCGGCCTGCTGTGACTTCGGCGCCTGCTGAGATTTTGCCGAGTTCTTGCCGCTTCTGGTGTCATCCAGCAATGACAGACTGGACGTATCGAGCCGGCGCAGCACCTGCGAAGTCGTGACGGCGATATTGCGCGCGGTCTCGGCGGCCCATTGCCAGACCGCGTGACCACGCGCATCGTGCGTCACCTTGCCCGCCGCCCCCCCGGGCCGCTCCGGCTTGTCGGTATTGGGATCCTTCACGGTTTTCACCACCGCCTACTGTAGCGGCTCTCGCTGATGGAACTGTGACGCAGTTCGCGTCGACGGCTGGCGCGGCCCCGGAACTGTGAGCTGTCGCGTACTAGCGACCGCCTCATCGCGGCACGATAGGCCCATGCAAGCCGCGTCACTAGAGCCCGCGGAACTTCCTCGCCGCGTCGTGTTGCCGATCCCATCCGTGCCGGCGCAAGCGGTCATGGACCGTGATTTCATTGCGCGCAACCAGATCGTTGAACGCTATATCGCCGGCCGGCTACCGCTCAAAGGTGCGCAGGACTTCGAGCGCTATTGCGCCGAGCATCCGCAGCTGCTGGATGAAATCGGACTCACCGAACGCATCAATGCCGCCCTGCGCATGCTGGAAGCCGGCGGCCGCGCACCGCCATGGGAAGTGCCGCCCCGACCGTGGTGGCAGGGACTGCCGGTATTGTTCAGCGCCGGCGGACTGGCAGTGGTGCTGCTCGTGGTATCACTGGCGCTACTCGGAAAACTGTCGACGCGCGATCATTCGATCGCCATGTTGCAGCAGCAGATTGCGATGCAGGCGCTCGATCCGGCGCAGTCGACCCGGACCATCACGCTGATACCCAATCGCGTCGCGCCTTCGCAGCGAAGCCTGGTCACCATCGGCGGCAAGCTGGCCGAGATGGCCGATCTGAAGTTCGACATGTCATGGTCGAAATACACGGCGTTCCGTGTGACCATCGATCGCGGCGATCAGGGCCGGGTCGCGGTGCTGCACAACGTTCTGCGTGACTCCAACGGCGTGCTGTTCATCGGCATCAACAGCTCGGCGCTGGGCCCGGGCAGATATGATTTCACCATCGAAGGATTGAACTGGCGCGGCGAAGCCGATCCGCAGGCATGGGCGACCATCACCATTGCCCACTGAGGCGGCGATGAATCATCGCGCCCGAGTCAGTAGAGCACCGTGCGCGGTGGCGCCCGCACCATCGAGCGGGTCGAGATTGCTCCCGCCGCGCCCAGAATCAACACTGACGCCAGAACGCCCACCAGCCACAGCGTGGCGTCGAAGCGGTAGTTGAGTTCCAGCGCGTGCGCCAGCCAGGCGCCGCCGAACGAGGCCCCCGTGCCGGCCAGCAGACCTGCCAGTGCCCCCATCAGCGAAAATTCCGCCAGCACACTGGCAAAGATCATCGAACGGCCGGCACCCAGTACCCGCAGTATCGCGATCTCGTAGCCGCGCTCCTCGCTGCTGGCCTGCACGGCGGCGAACAGCACGGTGAGTCCCGCGAACAGCGTGAACACGAACACGCTCTGCACCGCGGTCACGGCCTTGCCGATCACGGCGCGCACCTGCGCCAGCAGATCGCCGACGTTGAAGATCGAGACGCCGGGAAACTGATGCACCAGCCGCGCCATGGCGCCGCTCGTGGGCTGAAGAAACGCGCTGGTCATGTAGGTACCGGCGGCCGAGTCCAGCAGCCCCGGCGGAAACTCGATAAAAAAATTGGGCTTGAAACTATCCCACTTGACCTTACGGAAGCTCGCCACGGTGACATCGAGTGTCTCGCCGGCCATATCGAAGCGCAGGCGATCGCCGAGCTTCAGTCCCAGCCAGTCCTGATATTCCACCGCCAGCGACACCAGCGGCTGGCCGTACTGCTGCGGCGTCCACCATTGACCCTCGACGATGCGGTTGTCG
>DASXLF010000646.1:0-9127 GCA_036496405.1 Steroidobacteraceae bacterium
GCACCGAATATTCAGAATGACTGCGACCATTGCAGCGCTGGCATTGGCCGGCGCGGTAGCAGCTGTGGCGATGGCGGACGATATCTCGGGAGCCGGTGCGACCTTTCCGTACCCCGTGTATGCCAAATGGGCGGAAGCCTATAAGCAGAAGACCGGCATCGGCCTGAATTATCAGTCGATCGGCTCGGGTGGCGGCATCAAGCAGATCGAAGCCTCCACCGTGACCTTCGGCGCATCGGACAAGCCGCTCGAACCGGCCGATCTGAAACAAAACGGCCTGGTGCAGTGGCCGCAGATCATCGGTGGCGTGGTGCCGGTGGTGAACGTTCCGGGCATCAAACCCGGCGATCTGGTACTCGACGGCCCGACCGTCGCCAGCATTTATCTGGGCGAGATCACACGCTGGAATGATCCGGCGATCAAGAAGCTCAATCCGTCGCTGCCGCTGCCCAAACTCGATATCGCGCCCATCTACCGCTCCGACGGCTCGGGCACCAACTTTCTCTTTACCAACTATCTCTCGCAGGTCAGCCCGGCGTTTTCGAAGAGCATCGGCGCCAATACCTCGGTGCAATGGCCCGTGGGCATTGGCGCCAAGGGCAACGAAGGTGTGGCGAACCAGACCGCGCAGACCGGCGGTGCGATTGGTTATGTCGAGTACGCCTACGTTAAGCAGACCAACATGACCTACGTCAGGCTGATCAATCACGACGGCAAGACCGTCGCGCCGGAGGCCAAGGCGTTTCAGGCCGCGGCCGCCAATGCTGATTGGGCGCGCGCGGAAGGCTACTACCTGATTCTTACCAATCAGCCCGGCGCTGCCAGCTGGCCATTGACAGGGGCCAGCTTTATTCTCATGCACGCCAACGGCAAGGACCCCAACACGACTCCGGCACTCAAGTTCTTCGATTGGGCCTTCAGCAGCGGGCAGCCGCTGGCCGAGAGCCTGGATTACGTGCCCCTGCCGGCCAACGTGATCAAGCTGGTCGAGAAGACCTGGCAGGATTCGCTTAAAGTTAACGGCAGTCCGGTCTGGCCGGCGAAGTAGAGGTACGCTCAGAGCGCATGTCCGCCGTCACAATTCCGTATCAGTTGCAGCTGCGGCGCGAGGCGCGTTCCGAGTACGTATTTCGCTTCATGACGTTGGCCGCGGCGCTGCTGGTGCTGGCGCTGCTGGCCGGCGTGCTGTTGGCGTTGCTGTATGGCGGGTGGCCGGCACTCAGGACATTTCGTTTCGGTTTCCTGACCACCACTGTCTGGAACCCGGTGACTGAGCAGTTCGGGGCTTTGGCCCCGCTCTACGGCACGGTGATCACCTCGTTGCTGGCCCTGTTGCTGGCGGTGCCATTGGCGTTTGGTATCGCTATTTTCCTCACTGAGACATGCCCGCTGTGGCTGCGCAGTCCGATCAGCACCTGCATTGAACTGCTGGCCGCGGTGCCGAGCATCGTGTTCGGCATCTGGGGGTTGTTTGTACTGGCGCCGGTGCTGCAGCACACGGTGCAGCCATGGCTGATCGATACGTTCGGCGACATACCGGCCATCGGCAAATTATTTCGCGGACCGCCTTACGGCATCGGCCTGCTGACCGCGGGTTTTGTGCTGGCGATGATGGTGCTGCCATTCATCACCTCGGTGATGCGCGAAATATTTCTGGCGACGCCGCGCTCGCTCAAGGAGGCGGCCTACGGCCTGGGCGCGACTCAGTGGGAAGTGATCTGGAACGTGGTGCTGCCCAATGCACGTGCTGGTGTGGTCGGTGGCATCATGCTGGGCCTGGGACGTGCCCTGGGTGAGACCATGGCGGTCACCTTCGTGGTCGGCAATGCCCACCGCATTTCCGGTTCGCTGCTGGCTCCGGGCACCACCATATCGGCCAGCATCGCCAACGAATTCACCGAGGCCGTGGGTAAGCTCTACACCTCCTCGCTGATTGCCCTGGGCCTGCTGCTGTTTGTGCTCACCTTCGTCATCATTGCCGGCGCCCGACTGCTGCTGATGCGTCTCGAGGCACGTGGGGCGCACGTATGAGCGGCAACCTGCGCCGGCGCCGCGTCACTGCCGCCATCGCCCTCGGGGCCTCTGGGGTGGCGACGCTGCTCGGACTGGCCATCCTGGCGGCGATTCTCTGGACTTTGTTTTCCCGCGGCTTGGGTGGCCTTTCCTGGCAGGTATTCACACAGACTACGCCCGCACCCGGCAGCAGCGGCGGCCTGATCAATGCCATTTACGGCAGCCTGGTCATGACCTTGCTGGGATTGGCGATTGGCGCGCCGATTGGGATACTGGCGGCGACCTATCTGTCGGAGTACGGACGCGGCGCCAAACTGAGCACCGTGATCCGCTTCATCAACGACGTGCTGCTCAGCGCGCCTTCGATCGTAATCGGGCTGTTCGTCTATACGTTGGTGGTGCTCAGCATGGGGCACTTCTCGGCGATTGCCGGCGCGATTTCCCTGGGCATCATTGTCATTCCGGTCACCGTGCGCACGGCTGAAGACATGTTGCGCCTGATTCCCTCGAGTATGCGCCAGGCGTCGGCCGGCCTCGGTGCGCAGCCCTGGCGCACGATCACCAGCGTGGTCTATCCGGCGGCGCGCAGCGGACTGCTGACCGGCGTGCTGCTGGCGCTGGCGCGTGTCAGCGGCGAGACCGCGCCGTTGCTGTTCACCGCGCTCAACAACCAGTTCTGGAGCGCCAAGCTGAATCAGCCCATGGCCAACCTGCCGGTGGTGATATTTCAGTTCGCCACCAGTCCGTACAAGAACTGGCAGTCCCTGGCGTGGACCGGTGCGCTGCTGATTACCCTGTTTGTGCTGGTGCTGAGCGTCCTTGCGCGGCTGATCTCGAATCTATTCGGCGCCGGCGAGAGTCGCATCGAATAGCATCCTGCTGCCCCCGCTAGCGCAAGCGTTGCAGGCGCTCGAGATAACTGGCCTCCGACGGCGGATACCTGCCGTGCTGAAGTTCCGCCAGAATTCCGGCCAGCACTTCCATCATGCGATGTTCGGCCGTGTGCGCTGACTGCGAGACAGCTGCGAGTTGCCGATGAATCGCGACAATGCCGGCGGGCCGATCGGTATTGATTTGCTCGCGCAATGCCAAGTGCAGACTCAGGTGCAGAAACGGATTTTCATGCGCTCCCGGATCGAAGTCGTGCTCGAGGCTGGCGTCCGCCTGCAACAAATCGTGGTATTGCGGATGTTCGCGGATCACGTCCGCGATCTGCATCTCGAGCGGCTGCATCGGCAGTCGCTCACGCCACTTGCGCCACGCGTCCCGATAGGCGCTGCGCAATTGCTGGCGGCTCTGATCGGCGAACATCGTCACGGCGGGGTCTTGTCCTTGTACTCACACCAGCGCGCGATGGGACAGCGTGGACACTGCGGTACGCGTGCCTTGCAGATGTAGCGACCCAGCAGGATCAGCCAGTGGTGTGCATCTTTCAGGAATTCTGCGGGAATTATCCGCAGCAGTCCATCTTCCACTAGCCGCGGATTGTTCCCACGTGCCAGTCCGGTGCGGTTGGCGACTCGAAACACGTGCGTGTCGACCGCCATGGTCGGTTCACCAAAGGCGGTGTTGAGTACTACATTGGCGGTCTTGCGGCCGACGCCGGGTAATTCCTCAAGCGCGGCACGCTCACGCGGCACATGGCCAGCATGGTATTCCACCAGCAGGCGGCAGGTGGCCAGAATGTTGCGCGCCTTGCCATTGTATAGACCGATGGTGCGAATGTAGCGCTTGATGCCGGCGAGCCCGAGCTTGAGCATGGCGGCCGCATCCGGTGCCCGGGCGAACAGTTTGCGCGTGGCCAGGTTGACGCCCTTGTCGGTGGCCTGCGCCGAGAGCATGACCGCGATCAGCAGCTGGAACGGTGTACCAAACAGCAATTCAGTTTTAGGATGCGGATTGTCGGCCCGCAGATGAATGAAAATCTGGCGGCAATTCGCTGGGGTCATTGGTGCGGCAGCAATTGTGCGGCCCGCTTGCGTTCCGTGAGCAGCAGCTCGCGCTCGCGCGCGACGCGCGCATCCCGCTCTCGATGGCGCTCGACGCGTGCGCGATTGGCCGACCCATCGGGCGCTTCCTGCCCTGGCGGGCGCTGCTGCATCGCGATGCAATCCACCGGGCAGGCTGCCAGGCACAGCTCGCAGCCGTTGCATTCGCGCGCCAACACGGTGTGCAGAAAATGCTGCGCCCCCAGAATCGCGTCCACCGGACAGGCTGGCAGGCAGCGCGCACAACCGATGCAGGCGGAGGAGTCGATGAAAGCCACAGTGGCCGGCTGCGCGCTGCCGCAGGTGGGATCGAGCGGCAGTTCACTGCGGCCGAGCAGCGCCGCGAGCGCCGCGATTACGTCCGGGCCGCCCGGCGGGCAACGATTAATCTGGGCTTCACCCTGAGCGACGGCTTGCGCGTAAGGACGGCAAGCCGCGTAGCCGCAGCGCGTGCACTGAGTCTGCGGCAATAATGAATCGATACGCTCGGTCAGGTCCGCGACGTTCAAACCGATAGGCTCATTTGCTCTTGGCGGCCAGGATCCCTTCCCTCGCCAGTACCGGTACCAGCACGCGACTGATGTCATCGGTAATGCTGCGCGTGGAGCTCAGATCCACGCTGCGGGTAATGCCGGTCCATATCAACTTACCGCCGGCGGCGTCGATGGTGAAGACATCGGTCTGGTAATCGGCGCGGTGCTCGGTCTCGACGTAGCCGCCGGCGTAGGCCGCATCCCAATAACCAAAGTAACGCCAGCGCCAGCCATAGCCGACTCCGGCGTAGCCTGGCATCCAATAGGCGCGCTGGCTCGCGCCGACAAAGTGCGACGCCATGACGCCATCGAAGCCTTCCCGGCTGGCTATGGCGGCCAGTTCATCGGCACTGGGTGCCTTGGTTGGAAACAGCGCATAGGAGGCGGTCGCCTGCACGTTCTCGTGCATCAGCGCCGCCACCATGCCGTCTTCCCATAGGCGGCGCCGGCCGGCGTCCTTCTGCACGCCGACCACCAGTACTTTGTGCAGCGGCGGTCCGCTGAAGGCCGGATCCTTCCAACGATCGATTAGTGACGTGCTGACGCAGCCGGCGAGCATCAACAGGCAGGCGACCCCGAGCAACCGGCTGACTCTAGAAGCATCCATGGCAGGGCTCCTGTAATGGCAAAATGATCGCATGTTCCGCACACTGACGCCCGTTGTCCGGGCGCTCCTATACGCCAACCTGATCGTTTATGGTCTGGAA
The DNA here is from genome assembly GCA_036496405.1 of Steroidobacteraceae bacterium. Classification (GTDB taxonomy): domain Bacteria; phylum Pseudomonadota; class Gammaproteobacteria; order Steroidobacterales; family Steroidobacteraceae; genus FEN-1191. The sequence continues at coordinate 5,242 of DASXLF010000646.1, forward strand.
TGGTTGACAGGCGATCGCTTGCTCGACACCTTCGCCCTGTGGCCGGTGGGCGCGGAGCGGCTGGACGGCGGCCACCCTTTCGAGCCCTGGCAGCTCGTAACCTACGCCTTCCTGCACGACACCCGGACCCTTTGGCATCTGTTCGGCAACATGTTCGCACTGTACATGTTTGGCCCGGATGCCGAATTGACGCTGGGATGGCGGCGATTCTCGTTCTATTACTTCGCCTGTGTCATTGGCGCCGGCCTCACGCAGTTGTGGGTGGTGCAGTCATTCAGTCCCGGCGTGGGCGAGACCATCGGCGCGTCGGGAGGCATCTTCGGCCTGTTGCTGTTCTACGGCATGACCTTTCCCCACCGCAGGCTGTTGCTGCTGTTTCCGCCGATACCGATGCCGGCCTGGGTGTTCGTGACCCTTTACGGCATTCTCGAGTTGTCGCTCGGCGTTTTCGGTCAGATGCAGGGGGTCGCGCATTTCGCCCACCTCGGCGGCATGGCCACCGGTCTGGCCCTGATCCTGTACTGGCGCGCGGTGGGGCGTACCCCGGTCAGCTGACCTTCATGCCGGGCAGTGCCCCGGCAGCGGCTTCGATCAGGAACACGCCGCCATCGCGCCCGCTGGCGCACAACACCATGCCTTGCGAGACGCCGAAGCGCATTTTCCGCGGCGCCAGGTTTGCGACCACGATCACCTGGCGGCCGAGCAGATCCTCGGGATCGTAGGCGGCACGAATCCCGGAGAATACCGTGCGCTGCTCACCGCCCAGATCCAGCGTCAGGCGCAGCAGCTTGTCGGATCCCTCCACGGCGCTGGCTGCGGTCACGCGCGCCACGCGCAGATCGAGTCTGGCGAAGTCCTCGATGCCCACCACCGCTGCTGCTGCCGCTGGGGTTGCCTTTGCCGCTGGGGCTGACGCTGGAGCTGCCGCCGGCGCAGTGGCCTCCGTAGCCGGCGCCAGCTCGATCAGCGAGGCCACCGCGGCAGGGTCCAACCGCGTCGCCAGCGGCTGGTAGGGCGCCAACGCGCTGCCCAGTAGGGGCGTGTTTACGGCCGACCAGTCGCCGAATGGCGTTCCCAGAAACTCCGCCGCGGCCTGCGCCATCTGCGGCAGCACCGGCGCAAGGTAGCTCACCAGCACGCGAAACAGATTCACGCCCTGCGTAGCGATGGCGCGTACCTCGTCGGCGCGCGACGGGTCCTTGGCCAGCATCCAGGGCTTATGCTGGTCGACGTAGCGATTGGCGCGGTCGGCAAGCACCATGATCTCGCGCATGGCTGCGGCATATTCGCGGGTCTCATACAGCGCGGCGATTGGCTCTGCGGCGGCCGCGAATTGCGCATATAGCGCCGCATCGGCGAGCGCCGCGGATAGTCGGCCGCCACCGCGTTCGATGAAACCGGCGCAGCGGCTGGCAATGTTGACCAGCTTGCCCACCAGGTCGGAATTGACGCGGGCGACAAAATCCTCGAGGCTGAAATCGATGTCTTCAATGCCGGCGCCGAGTTTGGCCGCGAAGTAGTAACGCAACGCTTCCGGCGGCAGCCGATCGAGATACCGCTGCGCACTGATCAGCGTGCCGCGTGATTTCGACATCTTCTGGCCGTTGATGGTCAGAAACCCATGCGCGAACACCGCGCTCGGGCGTCGGTAGCCGGCCCCATACAGCACTGCCGGCCAGAACAACGTGTGAAAGTAGCTGATGTCCTTGCCGATGAAGTGATACAGCTCGGTGGCCGACTCGGACTTCCAGTAGTCATCGAACGAGGCGCCGTGCGCGGCGCGCCAAGCCTCGAAGCTGGCGATATAGCCGATGGGCGCGTCGAACCAGACATAGAAATACTTGCCTGGCGCATCCGGCACCTCGATGCCGAAGTACGGCGCATCGCGCGAGATGTCCCAATCCTGCAGTCCGGCGTCGAACCACTCGGCCAGTTTCGCGCGCACCGCCTGCTGCAGACTGCGTCCGGCGACGTATTCGCGCAGCATGGGCTCGAATGCGCCCAGCCTGAAAAACAGGTGCTCGGATTCGCGCCATACCGGCCTGGTTCCGGTGATGGTGGAGAGCGGATCGATCAAATCCGCGGGCGTGTAGGTCGATCCGCACACCTCGCAGCTGTCGCCGTACTGGTCGGGCGACTTGCAGCGCGGGCAGGTACCTTTCAGGTAGCGGTCGGGCAGGAACATGCCGGCCTGCTCGTCGTAGGCCTGGCGTATGGCCCGGCGCGTGATGAAGCCGCGCTGCTGCAGGGCTTCATAAAGCTCGCGCGTGAAGCGGCGGCTTTCGGCCGAGTGGGTGGAATGGAAATGATCGAACCCGATCAGAAAGCCGCGATAGTCGCGCTGATGCTCGAGCGAGCTACGCTCGATCAGCGCTTCAGGCGTGATGCCCTCCTGCTGTGCACGAATCATGATCGGCGTGCCATGCGCATCGTCGGCGCAGCAGAACAGGCAATCATTGCCGCGCTGCTTCTGGAATCTCACCCAGATATCGGTTTGCACGCTCTCGATGATATGGCCGAGGTGCAGCGGTCCATTGGCGTAGGGCAGGGCGTGCGTGACGAGAATTTTGCGGGTCATGGAAGCGCTTGACGACTGGACAAGCGCAACATTATTGCACGCGGCCCGCACGCGCGGGGCCTAGGCCTGGTCTTTGATGGCCTCGAATTTGGCCTTGTTAATTGCCTTGCGATAGGCTTCGGCGCCATTGACCAGGCCGGCGTCGAGCAGCTGTTGGATCGCGGTATCCATGGTCCGCATGCCGTACTGGCCGCCCGCCTGCATGCTGTTCTCAAGCTGATCGAGTTTGCCCTGGCGGATCAGATTGGCCGTGCCCGAGGTATTGATCAGGATTTCCAGCGCCGCCACGCGCCCACTGCCGTCGGCTTTTCGCAGCAGCTGCTGCGAGACCACGCCGCGCAGCGAGGTCGACAGCATGGTGCGCACGTGCGACTGCTTGTCGGCTGGAAAGCCGTTCACCAACCGGTCGACGGTCTGCGCTGCGCCGTTGGTGTGCAGGGTGCCCATGACCAGGATGCCCATCTCGGCCGCGGTCACCGCGATGCTCATGGTTTCCAGGTCGCGCAACTCGCCGATCAGGATGACGTCGGGATCCTCGCGCAATGCCGAGTGCAGGGCTGCGGCGAAGCTGGGTGAGTGCACGCCGATCTCGCGCTGGCTGATCAGACACTTGTGGCGCGGATGCACGAACTCGATCGGATCCTCGACCGTCAGAATGTGGCCTTTGACGCGCTTGTTGATGTCGTCGATCATCGATGCGAGCGAGGTCGATTTGCCGGAGCCGGTCTTGCCGGTCACCAGGATCAGCCCGTTGTTCGCGCGGCACAGCGCGCGGACCGCTTCGGGCATATCCAGCTGATCGAGCGTCAGCGCCTGCGAGGGGATGGCGCGCAGCACCGCCCCCATACCGTTGAGCTGGCGCATGATATTGACGCGAAAGCGCCCCTTGCCCTCGAGCGTGTAGGCGAAGTCGGCGCCGTCCTTGAGTTCAAAGCGATCGACCGCCTTTTTTGGCATGATCTCGTACAGTGCCGCCTTGACCACATCCGCTGCAAGAACTTCGGCGCGCAACGGCGCCAGTTCCCCGTGCAGGCGCATGCGGGGTGGATCGCCAGCAATGAAGTGCAGGTCCGAGCCGCGCCGCTTCACCACCTCTTCCAGCAACTGATCGATCTGCGCCATGACTCGGCTTCAGCTGCCCGTCGTACGCTGCAAGCTCGTGGCATCCAGCCGCGGCATCATGCTGGTATCGGTGACGAATTTCTGGAACATACGCTTGTCACTGGCGTACGCGTAGGCATCGTCCGGGTCGATCTCGCGCGCGTTCAGCGCCTGCTGCAGTGCCTGATCGAACAACTGCATGCCGAA
>DASXLF010000647.1:0-9279 GCA_036496405.1 Steroidobacteraceae bacterium
CGCCTTTGCGCACGCGCACCTGTTGCAGTCGCTGCCAGCCGAGGGCAGCACGCTCAGCGCGGCGCCGACGCAGTTCACGCTGAAGTTCTCTGAAATAGCGCACCTGACGGCATTGAGCCTGCAACGGCAGGGCGATGCGCAGGCGCGCAAGATCACGCCGTTGCCGACCGAAGCCAGCGCGCAGTTCAACGTGCCCGCGCCGCGGCTGGATGCCGGTGTGTACGAATTGCGCTATCGCGTTATCAGTGCTGACAGTCACGTGGTCGCCGGCAGCGTGCACTTCACGGTCCCGTGAATCCCGATTGGGCCGCGGTGGCGGTGCGGGCGCTGGGATTCGCGTGCCTGTACCAGGCAGCGGGCGCGGCCTTTTTTATTGCCCTGTTCGGTCGCGGCCTGCGGGATATACACGAGCGCATCTGCCGCCTGGCGGTGTCCGCGGCAGTACCCGGCATGGCGCTGATCCTGATGCAGGCACCTCTGGCTGCCGCGCGTATGGCCGGCGATTACAGTGGTGTGACCAACGGCAGTCTGCTGCACCTGGCCTGGCATGCGAGCAGCGGTATTGCCAATGCCGTGCAGGTGGCGGGCCTGGCGCTGATCGTCGTCGGCCTGCACGGGCGCCGCGGGAACAGCGTAGCGGCTGCGGTGCTGGGTGCGGTGCTCGCGGCATGCGCACCGGTACTTACCGGGCACACCAGCGTCAACCCGCAGCGCGCGCTGCTGGCGCCATTACTCGCCGTGCATCTGCTGGCCGTGGCATTCTGGTTTGGGGCGCTGGCGCCGTTGTGGCTGGCGATTGCGCATGAGGCACCGGCCGATGCCGCGCGGCTGCTGCGCCGCTTCTCGGCGCTGGCCGCCTGGCTGGTGCCGTGTATCGCACTCGCCGGGCTCGCCATGGCGTTCCTGCTGATCGATCATCTGGCGGTATTGCGCCGGCCGTATGGTCTGCTGCTGCTGGTGAAACTGTGCCTGTTCGCGCTGCTCATGGTGCTGGCGGCCGTGAATCGCTGGCACTTCACACCGGCGCTGGAAGCAGCGGTGCCAGCGCGGCGCAGCTTGCAGCGCTCGATCGTCACCGAATACCTTCTTATTACCGCGGCGCTGGTCGCGACGGCGGTGCTCACCACCTTGTACTCGCCCGATGATTGAGCGCGCCCGGCGCCGCGCGGGGCTGCTGTGGCTGCTGGGGTCGCTCCTGCTATTGCCGGGGCTGGTGCGCGCGGACGCCATGGCAAACAGTGTGATGCCCGGGCTGTTCGGTCCCTACAGCATGGCGCGAGAAGCGTCCGGCACCAGCTGGCAGCCGGATTCCACGCCGCTGGATGGCGTGATGAGCATGTCCGATCGCGGGATGACCATGTGGCATGGCGTCGCCAATCTCATTTATGACGATCAGGGCGGCAAACGCGGCGCCGACAAGACCTTTTCCAACAGCATGCTCATGTTCATGGCGCGGCGCGCGCTGCCGCGCGGCGCCTTCGGGTTGCGCATCATGCTGTCGGCCGATCCGGTCATGGGCAGCGACGGCTATCCGGAATTATTTCAGACCGGCGAGACCGCCGATGGCGTACATCCGCTGATAGACCGGCAGCACCCGCACAACCTGCTCATGGAAGCGGCCGGCAACTACAGCCTCAACCTGTCCGCGCATGGCAGCGCGTACCTGTACGCCGGGGTGGCCGGCGAGCCGGCACTGGGGCCGCCGGCATTCATGCATCGCTTTTCCAGCGAGGACAATCCCGAGGCGCCACTCACTCATCACTGGTTGGACTCCACGCATATCAGCTATGGCGTGGTCACGGCCGGCTACAGCCTTGAGCGGATAAAGCTCGAGGCTTCGGTATTCAATGGCCGCGAACCGGACCAGCATCGCTACGAGGTGGAACTGCGGCGCCTGGATTCGTATTCGGCGCGCCTGTCGTGGAATTCGCTGCCCGACCTAGCGCTGCAGGTCAGTTCGGGACGACTCGCCAGTCCCGAGCAACTCGAGCCGCAAATCGCCGTGCGCCGCAGTACGGCCTCGGTGAGCTACAACCACATGCTGTCCACACTGCAATGGCAGACCACGCTGGCCTGGGGCCGAAATGCGCCGCAACCGGGCGCGGCCAGCCAGGCATGGTTGCTGGAGTCGGCCCTGCGATGGCTGGGCGCACACACTCTCTTTGGCCGCGCCGAGCGCGTGGGCAAGGACGAACTATTTACCCTCGGGCAGCCGCTGTTCGGTCCCACGTATACGATCAACGCCCTGTCGCTGGGATACATCTATGATTTCACGCGCCTGGGCCCGGTGCGCTTAGGTATTGGCGGCCTGGGCACGCTGTATCGCTATCCGTCGATACTCGCCGGTGCCTACGGAGAAGGCCCGGTTTCATATCTATTATTCGTGCGTGCGCGCCTGTGAGGGATGAGTGTCACGTTATGTCACGGCTTTGACGGCCTGCGCCGGGCCGCCTACACTGTAAAACATGAGTGAAGTAGCAACCGAAGAGAGTATCGAGAGCGAGGCCGCGCCATTGGTTTTCACCGATGCGGCAGCGCAAAAGGTCAGTGCCTTGATTGCCGGAGAGGGCAATCCGAACCTCATGCTGCGCGTGTTCGTGCAGGGCGGCGGCTGCTCGGGGTTGCAGTATGGCTTCGAGTTCGACGAGCAGGTGCAGGACGGCGACACCTGCGTCGAGAACCAGGGCGTGAAGCTGCTGGTGGATCCGATGAGTTTCCAGTATCTCGGCGGCGCCGAGATCGATTACCGCGAAGGTCTGGACGGCGCGCAGTTCGTGATTCGCAATCCGAGCGCCAAGACCACCTGCGGCTGCGGCTCTTCCTTCAGCGCCTGATCCTTTCCCCGATCCTGCGGCTATGTCGGATGTCATAGCGGCGGTCGATCTCGGTTCCAACAGTTTCCACATGGTGGTCGCGCGCTACTCGCACGGCCAGTTGGTCATCATCGATCGCCTGCGCGAGATGGTGCGACTGGCTGCGGGCGTGGGCGAGGACGGCCGCATCGACAAGGATGTGGCGGCCAGAGCCCTGGCCTGCCTGCAGCGTTTCGGCCAGCGGCTGCGCGACATGCACGCGCGCAACGTGCGTGTCGTGGGCACCAACGCGCTGCGCATCGCGCGCCGCAAGCAGGCATTCCTCGAGCGCGCGCGCGACGCGCTGGGCTTCCCGATCGAAATCGTCTCGGGCATGGAGGAAGCGCGCCTGATCTATTCCGGCGTGGCGCACAACCTGCCCAACGAGACCGGCCGACGGCTGGTGGTCGACATCGGCGGCGGCAGCACCGAGATCATCATCGGTGAACGCTACGAGCCGCTGGAGTTGGAGAGCCTGCAGATGGGCTGCGTGTCCCTGAGCCAGCGTTACTTCGGCGATGGCCGGCTGTCGGCCAAGCGCATCGAACGTGCGCGCGTTGCTGCCCGGCTGGAACTCGAGCCCATCCAGGCGGCGTTTCAGCGGCGCGGGTGGGAGCGCGCGGTGGGCAGTTCCGGCACCATCCGGGTGATTTCCGACAGCATCCGCGAACTCGATCCCAGCGCCAGCAGCATCACCCCCGAAGGACTGGAACTGTTGCTTAAGCGGCTGGCCGACAGCGGCAGCCTGCGCGAGCTCGAACTGGATTCGGTATCCGAGGATCGACGGCCGGTGTTTCCGGGCGGCACCGTGATCCTGGCGGAGATAATCACGGCGCTGGGCATCGCTCAGATGCGTTTCGTGGAGGGCGCGCTGCGCGACGGTCTGCTGTACGACATGGTGGGCCGCATGACGCGTTCGGATGCGCGCGAGCGCACCGTGGCTTCCATGCAGCGCCGCTATCATGTGGATCTGGAGCAGGCCGAGCGAGTCGAGGCCACGGCGATAGTGTTTTTGAATCAGCTCAAGGACGTCTGGGGACTGGATGATCCGCTGGCGGAACTGAGCCTGCGATGGGGTGCGCGCCTGCATGAGATCGGACTCGATGTAGCGCACAACGGCTATCACCGTCATGGCGCCTATCTGCTGGAGAACGCGGACATGCCCGGCTTTGCGCGCGAGGAGCAGCAGCTGATTGCGCGCCTGGTGGGCTCGCACCGGCGCAAGGTTACGCTGGAGAAACTCGAAGACCTGATCCCTCCCTGGGACAAATTGGCGATTTACCTAATTGTTCTGCTGCGTCTGTCGGTGCTGCTGCATCGCGGACGTAGCAACGTGGCGCTACCGAATATCGAGCTCGCCGCGCGCGGCCGCACGCTGGAACTGCGCTTGCCGCCACGCTGGCTGAATGAGCACCCGTTGACAGTGGCCGACTTGCAGCTGGAAATCGAATTTCTGCGACCCGAGGACGTGCGCTTGCGGGTGTTCTCGGGCAATCGCGCCAGCTGACGATGGATGCCACGTCGGGCGCCGGGCGCAGCAAGGTTCCGGAAGTCACGCTGATCTTCTGGATCATCAAGGTCGCCGCCACCACGCTCGGCGAGACCGGTGGCGATACAGTGTCGATGTCGATGAAACTGGGCTATCTGCTGGCCACCGGAATTTTTGCCGCGGTGTTCGTGCTCGTGGTGACGGCGCAGATATCGGCGCGGCGATTTCATGCGCTGCTGTACTGGATTACCATCGTCGCCACCACCACGCTGGGCACGACCCTGGCTGATTTTGCCGATCGCTCACTGGGCATCGGCTATGCCGGCGGGACGTCGTTGCTGATCGCGCTGCTGCTGGCCTCGCTGTACACCTGGTATCGCGTGCAGGGCTCGATCGCCATCGAGACGGTCAGCTCGCCGCGCACGGAAATGTTTTATTGGGTAACCATCATGTTTTCGCAGACCCTGGGCACGGCGCTCGGGGACTGGACCGCGGATACCGCCGGCCTGGGCTATGTGGGCGGCGCGATCGTGTTCAGCGTGCTGTTGGCGGTGGTAGTCGCGGTGTACTACTGGACCAAGGCATCGCGCACGCTATTGTTCTGGACCGCATTCGTGCTCACGCGGCCGCTGGGCGCGGTAGTCGGCGATTTCCTCGACAAACCGGTCACTGCCGGCGGACTGGCGATGAGCCGCTATGTCGCATCGCTGGTGCTGCTGGGTTTCATCGTGGCCTGCATTCTGGTGTTCCCGCAACGGGCCGCGAAAGCCGCGCACTAGCCCGGCCCCGGTTACTTTCCCGGGATCAACTCAGGAGGGCGGTTGTGCGCCGGGCGCGCCGGCATAGCGCTCGAGCAGCAGCGCCTGCGCATCGCCAGCCGAGGCGTTTCCGGCGGTGACACGCGCGAAATTGCCATCGGCGCCCAATGCCCAGGCGTGGGTGTTGTCGGCGAGATAGGTCTCGAGGTCCTTGAAGATGCGATCGCGCAGCTCCTGGCGCAATACCGGGAAGGCGATTTCGACGCGACGGAAGAAATTGCGCTCCATCCAGTCGGCGCTGGCGAGATACAGCTCATTTTCGCCGGCGTTCTCGAACCAGTACACGCGTGAATGCTCGAGGAAGCGGCCGATCACCGAGCGCACGCTGATGTTCTCGGAGACACCGGCAATACCGGGCCGCAGCGCGCACACGCCGCGCACGATCAGATCGATGCGCACGCCCGAGCGGGAGGCGCTGTAGAGGCTCTCGATGATCTGCGGTTCCACCAGCGCGTTGAGTTTAACAATGATGCGCGCGGGCTTGCCGGCGCGTGCATGCGCACTCTCGCGCTCGATCAACGCCTGCAGTGACTCGTGCAGATTGAACGGCGATTGCAACAGGCGGCGCAGCTTCGAGGTGCGCGTCAGGCTGGTCAATTGCAGGAAGATCTCGTGCACGTCACTGCACATGTCTTCATCGCAGGTGAACAGGCCGTAGTCGGTGTACAGGCGCGCGGTACGCGGGTGGTAATTGCCGGTGCCCAGGTGCACATAGCGGCGAATGCCTTCGGTCTCGCGCCGCACCACCAGCGTCATCTTGGCGTGGGTCTTGTAGCCGACCACGCCGTACATGACGTGCGCGCCGGCTTCCTGCAGCCGGGTGGACAATTCAATGTTGGCCTCTTCATCGAACCGCGCGCGCAGCTCGATGATGACGGTAACGTCCTTGCCGGCCAGGGCCGCAGCCAGCAAGGCATCGACGATGGGCGAGTTGTCGCCGGTGCGATAGAGCGTCTGCTTGATCGCCAGCACCCCCGGGTCGGCGGCCGCCTGGCGCAGGAAATCCATCACCGGTCCGAAGCTGCGGTACGGGTGGTGCAGCAGCAGATCGCGCTGGCGGATCACGGCGAACAGGTCGGTGGCGCCGATCAGACGCGGCGGCAAGCCCGGCGTGAACGGCGGATATTTGAGATCCCCGCGCTGCGCCAGGTCGTAGATCGCCGAGAAGCGGTTGAGGTTCACGGGGCCCGGTACCGAGTAACAATCCACCGCGGTCAGCGCGAATTCGTGCAGCAGGAACTCGACCATGTCCTGCGGGCAGTCGGCCGAAGTTTCCAGGCGCACCGCGGCGCCATAGCGGCGCTGCGCGAGTTCGCCCTCGAGCGCGCGGCGCAGGTCATCGACTTCTTCATCATCGACGAACAGATCGCTGTTGCGCGTGAGGCGGAACTGATAACAGCCCAGCACCTGCACGCCTTCGAACAGGTGGCCCACCATGGCCTCGACGATGGTCGAGAGTGCTACGTAGCGCCGGCGCAGGCCGCTGTCCGGTAAAGCCAGGATGCGCGGCAGTGAGCGCGGGGCCTGCACGATTGCCAGGTCGCTGTCGCGGCCGTAAGCGTCCTTGCCTGACAGGCGCACGATGAAATTGAGGCTCTTGTTCTGGATGCGCGGAAAGGGGCGCGCCGGATCCAGTCCCAACGGGCTCAGCACCGGTTCGACTTCGGCGGCGAAGTGATGCTCCACCCAGGCGCGCGTGGGCTCGTCCCATTCGTCGGCGTCCATCACGTCGATGCCCGCATCGCGCAGCGCCGGCAGCAGCACGTCGTTGAGACAGGCGTACTGATCGCGCACCAGGTCCTTAGCACGCGCGTGAATGGCCGCGAGCTGCTCGTTCAGCCCCAGGCCGTCGGAGCCGGTCTGCGTGGAGCCCAGTTCGAGCAGTTGCTTGAGGCCGGCGACGCGGATTTCGAAGAACTCGTCGAGATTGCTGGAGGAGATGCACAGGAAGTTCAGCCGTTCGAGCAACGGCACCAGCGGATCCAGGCTCTGCGCCAGCACGCGCTGGTTGAAATCCAGCGATGAGATTTCGCGATTGATGAAATTCTGCGGCGAGCGCAAGGGCGTAGGTTGCGCTACCTCAGGTGCGGCAGACGGTGCGACGGTCGCTGCAGCCGTCGCCGGGGGCATGGCCGCGGCGGCCGGCATTCCCGGATGGATGGGGAGCGCGGCCTCGAGCTGCGCGGACGGGGCCCCTGTTCTGACTGCGGCGGACATGGCGGGCATTGTAGCCGCCGGGGTCGTTACGAAACTGTTACAGCGGTGGCGCTAGCCGGTTTTGCCGCGGTACAGCGCGCCCAGGGGTACGGGGTGCCGGGCGCCGGTCACGGAGGGCAGGTTGCCGGGGAGCCCGCTAAGGTACTGATAAGCAAGCCAGGCAAAGCCGGCGGCCTCCACATGCTCGGGGGCGATCCCGCACTCGGCCGTGGTCGCGACCTGGGTTGCCGGCAGGGCTTCCCGAAGCCGACGCAAAAGGTCGATATTGAACGCCCCGCCGCCGCAGACATACAGGTTCTGAAGCGCCGGCACTGCGGGCCGCCGCAGCGCATCGGCGACGGTGACTGCGGTGAGCTGCGCCAGGGTGGCCTGGACGTCGACGGGCCGCAGAGCCCGGTTGCCCATGGCGAGCTGCAGCCAGGCGTCGCTGAAAGTCTCGCGGCCGGTGCTCTTGGGGGCAGGTCGGGCGAAATACGGTTCCGCCAGCAGGCGCTCGAGCAATAGCGCATCGACTTCGCCTTCCGCGGCCCAGGCGCCGCCGGCGTCAAAGGGCCGGCCGAGGTGCACACGGGCCCAGGCGTCCAGAAGGCAATTGCCGGGGCCGGTGTCGAAGCCGATGACATCGGGCGCGGGCCCGGCGCCGGTTGCCGGCAGCAGCGTGACGTTGGCTATGCCGCCGATGTTGACCACGGCGCGGGTCTGGCCCGCAAAACCGAATGCCGCCGCATGGAAGGCCGGCATCAGCGGCGCGCCTTCGCCGCCGGCGGCGACATCGCGACGTCGAAAGTCCGCTACCACATCGATACCTGAGCGTTCGGCGATGACGTTGGGATCGCCGATCTGAAGAGTGAAAGGCAACTGCGCCTGCGGGCGATGCAATATGGTCTGCCCATGACTGCCGATGGCGCGCACGGCATCGGCCGGCACCCGCGCCGTCGCCAATAGTTTCTGCACCGCCTGCGCGAACTCCAGCGCCACCATCGTATCGAGCTGTCCGAATTCCGTGAGGCCGATGCGCTCGGAATCCTCGGCCGCACGCCGCAGCCGCGCCTGTACTCTGTCTGGCCAGTGATGTGCCGCGGCGGCGCGCAATTGCATACGGACGGCGGCGCTGCCGGCGTGGCCTGCCTGAGCCCCGGGGCCGGCTTCGATGTCGAGCAAGGCCGCATCGATGCCGTCCATGCTGGTGCCGGACATGAGTCCTATATAGAGCGTCACGTGGCGGACACCGGGCCGTTCAGCGCCTGCAGCAACGGTGCGCTGGTGCGCTCGAAGTCGGCGCGCAGGCTGGGATCAATGGGCCCGGCATCCGGCAGCTTGACCTTCTGCGGGTCGACGCAGCGGCCGTTCACGTGAAATTCGAAGTGCAGGTGTGGCCCGGTGGCCAGGCCCGTCATGCCGACGTAGCCGATGGTCTCGCCCTGCTGCACGTATGCACCGGTCTTCACCGACGCGAAGCGCGACATGTGGCCGTAGACGGTGACGATGCCGCCACCGTGATCGATCTCGATGGCGTTACCGTAGCCGCCCTTGAGGCCGCGAAAAGTAATGCGGCCGGAGCCGGCGGCATACACCGGCGTGCCCATGGGTGCGGCATAGTCGGTGCCCTGGTGGGCGCGGATGGTATTGAGGATGGGATGCCGACGCGCCAATGAGAAGCCCGAGCTGATGCGGCGGAATTCCAGCGGCGCACGCAGGAAGGCTTTCTGCATGCTGTGGCCGTCGGGAGAATAGTAGCGCGCGGCGCCGTCGGGCCCGACATAGCGCAGCGCGACGTACTCATGACCCTGGTTGATGAAGCGCACTGCCAGTATCTCGCCGTCCTTGACGTACTGGCCGTTCTGGCTGAGCCGCTGGTATTCGACCGTGAACTCATCGCCGGCGCGCAGGCCGAGTACGAAGT
>DASXLF010000648.1:0-9121 GCA_036496405.1 Steroidobacteraceae bacterium
AGCGTCAGCACGCATTCCAGTCCGAATAATGCCGTCGCCGTTTGCAGAAAGCGCTCGCGCCGTCCCTCGAGCAGCAGCAGCAATCCATACCAGAGCAGCATGAATGGCACGTCCAGCGCCAGTTGCAGCCGCCAGCCCGGCTGCGTCGGCGGCAGCAGCTGGCCGATGAGCGCGCTCAGCAGAACATAAGCGGCGATCGTCAATGGCAGTAAGATGCCTACCGCAGGCACATCCTGCGGTCCGCGGCGCCAGATCGCGATCCGCAAATACAGCAGCGCCAAACGCGCCGACGGATTGTTAGGGGACACTTCAGGCATGCCGGAGATTATCAGCGACAGCGCCGGACTGGCGCAGCTGTGTGAGCAGCTGCCGGCGGCCGATGTCATCGGGCTCGACACGGAGTTCATGCGCGAACGCACTTACTTCGCGCAGCTGTGCCTGCTGCAGCTCAATGTCGACGGCCACAGTTGCTGCCTCGACACGCTGGCGCTGCGCGATCTGAGTCCGCTGCGCCTTACCATGGCTTCCGCGCGCATGCCCAAGGTGCTGCACGCGGCGCGCCAGGATCTGGAGGTGCTGGCACCGGCCACCGGGCCGTTGAGCGGGCTGTTCGATACCCAGGTGGCCGCCGCGCTGATCGGCATGCCGGCACAGATCGGTTACGGTGAACTGGTGCAGCGCCTGCTCGACATCAGCCTGCACAAGAGTGAGACCCGCACCGACTGGACGCGCCGGCCGCTGAGCGCTGCGCAGGTGGCCTACGCGCTCGATGACGTGCGCTATCTGCTGCCGCTGCGCGATCGGCTGCGCGAGCGACTGGAGCGGCTCGGGCGCTGGGGCTGGTTCGCCGAAGAAATGGCGGAACTCGATGCGGTGGTCTCCTACCAGGTCGAGCCGCAGCAAGCCTGGCAGCGCATCAAGGGTTTCAGTGATCTGGACCCGGCCCGCCAGCGGCTCGCGCGTGCCCTGGCTGCCTGGCGCGAGCAGCGCGCCATCAGCGCCGATCGCCCGCGCAACTGGATCCTGCCGGATGCCGCACTGCGCGATATCGTCCAGAACGTTCCGCGCAGCGCCTCGGAGCTGGAAGCGGTCGCGGCGCTGCCTGAGGGCATACTCAACCACAGCGGCCCGCAGATCCTGGCGGTGATTCGGGGCGAGAACCTGCCAATGCGGCTCGAGCCGCTGCCGCAACGCCGCCGTCCCGATCCGGCCTTCACCGACGCCGTGCGCAAGCTGGCGCAGCTGGGGCAGCAGATCGCGCGCGAGCTCGGCATGGCCCCGGAAATCCTGGCCACGCGCCGGGAGATGGAGCGGCTCGTGAGCGGCGCGCGCGACGGCGCCGTGCTCAGTGGCTGGCGCCGCGAGGTGATCGGCGAGCGGCTGCTGGCGGCGCTTTAGGAGACGCTGGGCGCGCGGGCAGCCGCGGGCGACAGCGATGCGATCAGGCGCGCGGTCACTTCCGGCACCGAGCCATCGGCGTCGATGCTGCGCAGCAGCCCCTGGGCCGCATAGTGCTGCGCCAACGGCCGGGTCTCGCGCTCGTACACTTCCAGACGCCGCCTGACCGTGCTCTCCTCGTCATCGCGTCGCTGCACCAGCGGCGGGTGATCGGCGCACTGATCGCAGCGCGCAGGACTGTCGGCCGCGGTTCCCTGGACGTTGAACACACGGCTGCATTGCGGGCAGCTGCGCCGTCCCGAGATGCGCTTGATGATCTCGTCGTAGTCGACTTCGAACAGCACCACCGCGTCGAGCGGGGCGCCGATTGCCGCCAGCATGCTCCGCAGCGCCTGGGCTTGTGCCAGATTGCGCGGGAAGCCATCCAGTATGAAGCCGTTGGCGGCATCGCTCTCCGCCAGCCGCTCGCGAATCATGCCGAGCACGATTTCATCGGCCACCAGCTGACCGGAGTCCATCGCGGTCTTGGCACGACGGCCGTATTCAGTTTCACGGGCGACGGCGCTGCGCAACAGGTCTCCAGTGGAAATCTGTGGGATGCCGAAGCGCTCGACCAGGCGCTGGGATTGGGTGCCTTTCCCCGACCCCGGGGCCCCCATGAGCACTATTCGCATCCGCGAAACACTACCGACCGTCGCCGGGAAGGTCAAACCATGTCCGGCCACTGACTTCCATGCCGCGCCCCATGTATGCTCGCGCGTCTCATGAAAACCAAGAAACCCGCGGTACCGGCCCGCAACGCGTTGTACGCGCAATCCGGCGGCGTCTCGGCGGTCATCAATGCCTCCGCCTGCGGCGTGATCGAAACCGCACGCAAGCACCGGCGGCAGATCGGCCACGTCTACGCCGGACGTGACGGCATCGTCGGCGCACTGACCGAGAACCTGATCGATCTGTCGCGCGAGAGTGCCGCCAGCATTCGAGCGCTGCGCTACACGCCGGCCGGCGCCTTCGGCTCGGCGCGCTTCAAACTCAAGAGCCTGGATCAGAATCGCGCCGAGTACGAACGGCTGATCGAGGTGTTTCGCGCGCATGACATCGGCTATTTCTTCTACAACGGTGGCAACGATTCCATGGACACAGCCTGGAAGATCTCGCAGATCGGCCAGGCCATGAACTACCCGGTGGTGTGTGTCGGCATACCCAAGACCGTGGACAACGACCTGCCGATTACCGACTGCTGCCCGGGTTTCGGCTCGGTGGCCAAGTACATCGCGGTCTCCACGCTCGAGGGCGGCATGGACGTGGCGTCGATGGCGCGCACCTCGACCAAGGTGTTCGTGCTCGAAGTCATGGGGCGGCACGCCGGCTGGATCGCCGCGGCCGGCGGACTGGCGGGCCGCACGGCCGCCGAGCCGCCGCACATCATCCTGTTTCCGGAAATCGCCTTCGAGCGCCAGAAATTTCTCGAACGCGTGCGGCAATGCGTGAGCAAGTACGGCTATTGCGTGATCGTGGTGTCCGAGGGTGCGCGCTACCCGGACGGCAAGTTCCTGGCCGAATCGGGCACCCAGGACGCATTCGGCCACACTCAGCTCGGCGGTGTCGGTCCGGTGGTCGCAAACATGGTGCGCGAGGCCTGGGGCTACAAATACCACTGGGCGGTGGCCGATTACCTGCAGCGCGCGGCACGCCACATCGCCTCCCGGACCGATGTCGAACAGGCCTACGCCGTCGGCAGGGCCGCGGTTCAATACGCGCTGGCGGGAATGAATGCGGTGATGCCGGCGATCAAGCGCCTGTCATCCAAGCCGTACCGCTGGAAACTGGTGCCCGTGCCGCTCAGCGCAGTGGCCAATGTGGAAAAAAAGGTACCGCGGCATTTCATCAGCGCCGACGGCTTCGCCATCACGGCGGCCTGCCGCCGTTACCTGCAGCCGCTGATTGCCGGGGAAGATCCGCCGCCCTATCGCGACGGCCTGCCCGCATACGCGCGTATGCGCGCAGTTGCGGTGCGGCGCCGGCTGAAGAGCCGCTTCGAGCTTTGAACTTCGACGGTCCTGCGGGCGTCGTGTGATATATTTCGCGACTGATTTTGGGTGGGTAATAAAGACTTACGCTGCGCCCATTCCACATTAATACAACACCGAATAGCGGATAGCTGGAGGAGATTGCATGGTTGCCACGAGCTGGCTGTGGGTGGCGATGGCTGCCGGCGTTGTCGCCGTGCTCTACGGCATCGTGTCGGTACGTTCCATCCTCGCGCTGCCGGCCGGCAACGAGCGCATGCAGGAGATCGCCGCGGCAATCCAGACCGGAGCCAAGGCGTATCTCAACCGCCAGTACTCGACCATAGCCATCGTCGGCGTGGTGCTGTTCGTGCTGCTGGGGTTCGCGTTGAACTGGCCCACCGCTGGTGGCTTCGCGGTGGGTGCGATCCTGTCGGGTCTGGCCGGATACATCGGCATGAACATCTCCGTGCGCGCCAACGTACGCACCGCGGAAGCGGCGCGTAAGGGGCTGAATCCGGCACTCCAGGTTGCCTTCCGCGGCGGCGCCGTGACCGGCATGCTGGTGGTTGGCCTGGGACTGCTCGGCGTCACCGGCTACTTCGCTTTTCTGCGCTCCTCGATGAGCGACTCCCCGGCGCTGCACGCACTCGTGGGCCTGGCCTTCGGCGGCTCGCTGATCTCGATCTTCGCACGCCTGGGCGGCGGCATATTCACCAAGGGCGCCGACGTCGGCGCCGATCTCGTGGGCAAGGTCGAGGCCGGCATTCCGGAAGATGATCCACGCAATCCAGCGGTAATCGCCGACAACGTCGGTGACAATGTCGGTGACTGCGCCGGCATGGCCGCCGATCTGTTCGAGACCTACGCGGTGACGATCGTGGCCACGATGCTGCTGGGCGGACTGTTGATGCCCGATGCCGGCATGTCGGTGCTGGTCTATCCGCTGGCGCTTGGCGCGGCCTCCATCGTCTCGTCGATCATCGGTACCTTTTTCGTGCGCGTCAGCGACGGCGGCAAAATCATGAACGCCCTGTACAAGGGCGTGATCGTCTCGGGAGTGATCTCGGCGATTGCCTTCTGGTTCATCACGCGCGAACTGCTGCCGGAGCAGCTTAATGCCTTGTTCTGCTGCGCTTTGATCGGGCTGGCGCTCACCGCCGCCATGATCGTGATCACGGAGTATTACACCGCCACCGAGTACGGACCGGTGCAGGGCGTCGCCGCTGCCTCGCAAACCGGCCACGCCACCAATATCATCGCCGGCCTGGGCGTCAGCATGAAATCCACCGCCCTGCCGGTGCTGGCGGTCTGCCTGGCGATCTGGGGCTCCTACTCCTTCGCCGGCCTGTACGGCATTGCCGTGGCGGCCACCGCCATGCTGTCGATGACCGGCATGATCGTGGCGCTCGACGCCTACGGACCGATCACCGACAACGCCGGCGGCATCGCCGAGATGGCCGATCTGCCCAAGGCCGTGCGTAACGTCACCGATCCGCTCGATGCGGTGGGCAATACCACCAAGGCGGTGACCAAGGGCTACGCCATCGGCTCCGCCGGCCTGGCCGCGCTGGTCCTGTTCGCCGACTACACCCACAATCTGGCCGCCCGTATGGCCGACACCAGCCGCGACATGGTCGGGTTTTCGCTGTCGGACCCGGCCGTGATCATCGGTCTGTTCATCGGCGGCCTGGTGCCGTACCTGTTCGGTGCCATGGCGATGGAAGCCGTCGGCCGCGCCGCCGGATCGGTGGTCACCGAGGTACGGCGCCAGTTTCGTGAGATCGCCGGCATCATGCAGGGCACCGCCAAGCCGGATTATTCGCGCGCCGTGGACCTGCTCACCCGCGCGGCCATCCGCGAGATGATCATCCCGTCGCTGTTGCCGATCCTGGTGCCAGTAGTGGTCGCCTTCGGCCTCAATGCCCTCATGGGCCCGGGCGCGGGCATCAAGGCGCTCGGCGGTCTGTTGATCGGTACCATCGTCACCGGACTGTTTGTCGCCATCTCGATGTGCACTGGCGGCGGTGCCTGGGACAACGCCAAGAAGTACATCGAAGAGGGCCATTTCGGCGGCAAGGGTTCGGATGCCCACAAGGCCGCGGTGACCGGCGACACGGTCGGCGATCCCTACAAGGATACCGCCGGGCCGGCCATCAACCCGCTGATCAAGATCATCAACATCGTGGCGCTGCTGCTGGTGCCGCTGCTCTAGAACACGCTGCGCCGCCAATGCCGGGCCGTTTCCTCATGCTGCCGGCCCTGCTGATACTGGCGCTGTTCGCCCTGAGTGCTGCCGCCGCGCCATCGCTGCCGCCGATGCCGGCGCTGGATGCGCACGCTCGCGTGCTGGTGGTGGCGCCCCATCCCGATGACGAGAGCCTGTGCTGCGCCGGACTGGTCCAGCAGGCGCTGCAGCAGGGCGCGAGCGTCGGCATCGTATGGATCACGGCCGGGGACAGCTTTGAACTCGACGCCATGGTGGTCGAGCACAGCGTGTGGCCCGACGGACAGACCATGCGCCGGCTCGGAGCGCAGCGCCTGGCCGAGGCACATGCCGCCGCCGACGCGCTGGGCGTGCCGCGCGCGGCGCAATTCCAGCTCGGCTATCCCGATCGCGGCCTGGTGGCGCTCACCGGCGACTACTACTCCCGGCCGTACCGCTCGAAATATACCGAGGTCAGCGCCGTGCCTTACGCCGGCGCGCTGAGCCCAGGGGCCAGTTACACCGGCGCCAACCTGGAACGTGATCTGGCGCAGGTGATCGCGCAATTTCAGCCAACGTTGGTACTGGCCGCCGCGCCGCAGGACCGGCATCCGGATCACAGTGCCAGCGGGACACTGGTGCGGCGCGTGCTCGCGCGCCGCGGCGAGCTTGGCGCATTGCGCTATTGGATCGTGCACGCCCCCGATTGGCCGCGGCCGCTGGGGCTCGAGCCCGACCTGCCGCTGTCACCGCCGGCCAGCGCCGCCGCACTGGCCTGGCGGTCATCGCCGCTGAGCCCGCCGCAGCGCCTACGCAAACTCGCGGCGCTGCGCGCGCACCGTTCGCAGATGCAGCTGCTATCGCCCTTCATGAAGGCGTTCGTGCGCGCCAACGAGATTTTCGCGCTGCCCTAGGCCGCCATGGCCAGGCGCTCCGGGCGCCCGATCGCGAACCCCTGCAGATAGTCGACCCCCATCTGGCGGGCCGCATCCATGGTGATGGCGTCTTCCACCTGTTCGGCGATCACCTTGAAATTCAAGGTGCGCGCCAGTCGTATCATCGCCGTCACCATCGCCTGATTGACCGAGTCGCGCGCCAGGTTCTTGAAGAACGAGCCGTCGATCTTCAGGTAATCGACCGCCAGGGTCTTCAGATTGGCAAACGAACCCAGTCCGCTGCCGAAGTCATCGAGGGCAAAGCGGCAGCCCATGCCGTGCAGGACGCCGACGAAGCGGCGCGCCGCCTCAAAATTGGCCACCACGGTGCTTTCGGCGATCTCGAAGCAGATCTGCGCCGGACTGGCACCGGTGGAATCGAAGCACTCGACCACGAATTCCAGAAACTGCGCGTCGGCGAGCGTCTGGCCGGAAATGTTGATGGCGATGCTGCGCTTGGGCGCCAACGCGATCGCACCGCGTCCGAGCGCCGTCAACGTGGTCTGGACCACCCAGCGGTCGATGAGGCCCATGAGGCGGTAGCGCTCGGCCGCACGCAGGAATTCCAGCGGCACCAGTTGCTCGCCCAGTTCATTGCGCAGGCGCACCAGCACTTCCATCGCTGGCCCTTCATCATTGGCGGCATATGAGGCGATGATCGGCTGGCAAAATAGCTCAAAGCGGCTATCGCGCAGTGCCGCCTGCAGCGTCTGCAGCCAGTGAATCTCGCCGGTATGGCGTGCGAACGCCTCATCGCGCGCCGAGTACACGGCCACGTGACCGCCCTGGCGCTTGGCGACGTAGCAGGCGGAGTCCGCGGCCGCCAGCAGCTCCTCGATACTGCCGCTGTCGCGCGCGATCTCCACCAGTCCGATGCTGACGCCGACATTGAAAATCTTATCCTTCCACACGAAGCGGAAATCCTTGACCGCACGCGAGACGTCATCGGCGATCTGGCGCGCCTTGTCGAGCGGGCAGCCCACCAGCAACATGCCGAATTCGTCGCCGCCGATGCGCGCCACCGTGTCCGAATCGCGCACGGCCTCACGCAGAATCTTCGCCATCTCGCGCAGCATGGCATCGCCGGCCTGGTGACCGCTGCTGTCATTAACGCCCTTGAAGCGGTCCAGGTCGAGATAGCACAGCACGTGGGTACTGTCGCCGCGGTGAGCAAGGTCGGTGGCGTCCTGCAGCCGGCGCTCGAAGTCGCGGCGATTGAGCAGGCCGGTGAGTGCATCGTGCGTGGCCTGATAGGACATCTGCCGCGCCAGGCCGCGCACTTCGGTCACGTCGTGCAACAGCAGCACGGCACCGATGCTGTCGCCGGTTTCCATGCGGATCGGCGCCGCCGACAGCTCCACCAGGCGCTCACCGTTGACCGTGCGAATCACCAGTGCACGCCGGCCAATATTGAGCGGCGCACCGGCGGACAACGCCTGGCGCACCGGTTCGATCAGTAGCTTGCGGTCGGACTCCTCGACCACGCGTGCCACTTCCTCCAGCGACTTGCCGGCGGCGTCCGCGGCATCCATGGTCAGCAGCCTTGCCGCGGCCTGATTGATGTGCTCGACCTTGCCGTCGCTGTCGATCGTGATCAGTGCCTCCGGCAGTGATTCCAGCGCCAGGCGTGCGCGCGAGCGGCGCTCCAGCGGCTGCAGGGCCTGCACGCTCTGCGTCGGCAGCACTTCCACGCCCACGACCAGCAGTGCCTGCTCGTTTTCGTGCTCAATCGGCCAGGTCGAGAGTTCCAGGCGCGAATTCTGGCCCTGCATGCCGATCAGATCGATTTCGTAGCGATCGGCGGCGGTTTCGCCAGCCAGACGCCGGCGCATGTTGTCGCCCACCAGTTCGGTGTACTCGGCCGGTACCAGATCCTCGAGGCGCCGGCCGATGAGTTCATCGACGCGACAGCCGACCAGGCTGGCAAATTGCGGGTTGGCGTAGCGAATCGACTTGCCGTGGATCAGCACCGCCTCGTGCACACGGTCGCCGAGACTGGCGATGGGCGCGCTGATCAGGGGTGCCTGTTCGATGGCGACCGAGGCGCGCGACAGCAGGTGGTTGACCGCCGTGACCAGCGCTGCGAGCTCGGGTTGATCGGTCTGCAGTTCGATTCGAGTCTTGAGCGAGCCGCCGATGGCCGTGCGCTGTACCTGCCGGGAGACTTCCTCGAGCGCGCTGAGCTGTCGTCGCTGCAGAAAGAACAACACCAGCAGCAGCAGGGCGGCAACGCCGAACAGCAGACAAAGCAAGGCAATTATCGACATCAAGACGATCTGTTCAAGCGATGCTTTCCTTGGGAGGAGGGCCAAGCTCTGCCATCGCCTGCGACAGCAGCATAGCCGAGTATGGCCCGACGCCCGTGCGATTTCACCATATCGTGACGGTGGGCGCTCTTGGCAGCAGCGGTAAAAACCCTTAACGTGCCTCGAACGCGAGTTCAGGATTACGTTCAATGCTGACGGAAGTCGCCCGCGAGCAGATGATCGAGCAGCAGGTGCGTGCCTGGGACGTGCTCGACGAGCGCGTGCTCGGAATATTCCGCAAAGTGCCTCGCGAGCACTTCGTGCCGG
>DASXLF010000649.1:0-1506 GCA_036496405.1 Steroidobacteraceae bacterium
AGCGTGGTGTGCGCGATGGTGACGGTCCAGAAGCCGCGCTCGGCATCGAGCGCGACGAACAGCAGCAGCAGCGACAGGCCGGTGATGACTTCCGGCATCACCAGCGGCGCGTACAGCATGCCGGAAAACAGCGTGCGGCCCCTGAATCCCTCGCCGCGCGACAGCGCCACGGCGGCGAGCGTGCCGAGCAGGGTTGCGATCGTGGCCGAGGTCGCACCGACGCCAAGGCTCATCCAGGCCGCGTCGATCATTGCCTTGTCCTGGAAGAACTCGCTGTACCAACGCAGCGACCAGCCGCCCCACACCGTCACCAGCCGCGAGGCGTTGAAGGAGTAGATCACAAGGATCACGATCGGCAGGTAGAGGAAAGCGAGCCCCAGCGTCAGCGAGGCGACATTGAACCGCGACATGCGACGGGCGGCCATCACCGCGCCTCCAGCTGCCGCCGCTGCAAGCGGTCGTACAGCAAGAGCGGTGCGATCAAGAGCACCAGCAGCACGATCGCCACTGCAGAAGCCACCGGCCAGTCCTTGTTGGTGAAGAACTCCAGCCACAAGGTTTGGCCGATCATCAGCGAGTTGGAGCCGGCGAGCAGATCGGGAATGACGAACTCGCCGACGATCGGAATGAAGCACAGCAACACGCCGGCGCCGACGCCGGGCAGCGACAGCGGAAAGGTCACCAGCCAGAACACGCGGTTGGGCGAGGCGCCGAGATCGGCGGCCGCTTCCTCCAACGCCGGGTCCATCTTCGACAAGGTTGCATAGAGCGGCAGGATCATGAAAGGCAGATAGGAATAGACGATGCCCAGATACATCGCGCTGTCGGTCGAGAGCCACACCACCGGCTGCGACACCAGATGCAGCGCCAGCAGGATTTTGTTGAGCAGCCCGTCATGCTGCAGGATGTTGATCCAGGCATAGATGCGGATCAGGAACGAGGTCCAGAACGGCACGATGACCAGCATCATCGCCACCGGCTGCCAGCGCTGCGGCAGCCGGGCCATACCGTAAGCGATGGGATAGCCGATCACGAGCAGGATCGCGGTTGATGTCACCGCGACGACCAGGCTGCGCAGATAAGAGAAGATGTAGAGATTGTCGGTGACGAGCAGCCGGAAGTTGTCCAGCGACAACGCGGCGAAAGCTTGCTTGATCGCCGCGCTGCCCGCGGTGAAATCAAATACCGGCGTATAGGGCGGCTGCGCGATCGCGGTCTGCGACAGGCTGATCTTCAGCACGAAGGCGAACGGCACCAGGAAAAACAGGAACATCCAGACATAGGGCGCGATCGCGGCAAAGCGCGCGGGACGTGCGAAGATGCGGCGCGCGCTCATTGCTCCAACACCATGCAATCGTCGGGCGTGAACCAGGCCACCACGCGTTGGCACAGGCTGTAGGCATCGATGTCGACCCGCGCGGTGTTGGCCATCGACGAGCGCAACGTCGCGCCGGAATCGAGCTTGATCTTGTAGGTGGTGAGCCCGCCGAGATAGCTGACGTCGGT
>DASXLF010000650.1:0-1843 GCA_036496405.1 Steroidobacteraceae bacterium
TTGATCGTGCCCGATCAGCCGCGCGCTCTCATCGCCAAGCCCGATCGCTACGAGCCTGGCGTGGGCCGTCTGGTCGAGGAGTTCTGCGACCACTACGGCGTGGCGGTACTGCCGGCGCGGCCCGCTCACCCGAGGGACAAGCCGAAGGTCGAGTGCGCGGTGCTCGTGGTCGAGCGTTGGGTCCTGGCTCGACTGCGCAACCGCCGCTTCTTCAGCCTGGCCGAGCTCAACGGCGCGATCCGCGAGCTCGTCACCGATCTGAACGCCCGTGCCTTCAAGAAGCTGCCCGGCTGCCGGCGCGAGGCCTTCGAGAAGCTCGATCAACCTGTCTTGCGGCCGCTGCCGCCCTTGAGGATGGCCATCCTGCGCTTCAAGCGTGCCCGGGTCAACATCGACTATCACGTCGAGCTCGACGGCCACTACTACAGCGTGCCGCACCGGCTGGTGCGCACAGAGGTGGAACTGCGCATCAGCAGCACGACGGTGGAGGCCTTTGCTGGCCAGCAACGCGTGGCCGTGCATCCCTATAGCGCCATCAAGGGCGGCTTCACGACCAACCCCGAACACATGCCGGCCGCGCACCGTGCGCACCTCGAGTGGACGCCTGCCAAGCTCATCGCCTGGGGCGAGCGCGTCGGCGCGGCCTGCGGGCTGCTCGTGCGCTGGCAGATGGAGCACCGCCCGCACCCCGAGCAAGGCTACCGCTCATGCCTGGGTCTGAAGCGTCTGGCACGCAGCTACGGCGCCGATCGACTGGAGGCGGCGTGCGCACGGGCGATGTCGATCCGCTCGCCCACCTTCCGCAGCGTCGACGCCATCCTCAAGAGCGGCATGGACCGCCAGCCCCTGCGGGCCGAGCCCGCCCAGAGCTCGCTGCCGTTGCACGAGAACGTGCGCGGCGCCGACTACTACCACTGAGACAGTGAGAGTTCTTCGCCTTGACCACCGAATCGCCAATAAAGCTTCAAGGACGACCTCATAGGAAGGCCGTAGAGCGATTAATTCGATCGGCTCAAGGGGGCAGGTACCCCCAATTCCCCACCACCGAAGGAGATCGACCGATGTTGAACGAATACACCCTTGACCAACTGCGCAGCCTGCGCCTGGACGGCATGCTGGCCGCACTGGACGATCAGGCCATCAGCAGCAGCGCCGCCGAACTCGCCTTCGACGACCGGCTGAGCCTGCTCGTGCAGCGCGAGATCGACTGGCGCGGCGACAAACGGCTGACACGCCTGCTCAAGGCCGCTCGGCTGAAGGTCGCCAGCGCCTGCATCGAGGACATCGTCTGGCGCGACTCTCGCAATCTGGATCGCCACCTCCTCACCACGCTGGCCGGCTGTGACTGGGTGCGCCATGCTCGTCCAATCCTGTTGAGCGGCGCCACAGGCACGGGCAAGACATGGCTGGGGTGCGCGCTGGCCCGGCAGGCCGCGCGCAACGGCTTCAGCGTCCTTTACACGCGCACCAACCGGCTCCTGCAGGAGCTGCACGTGGCCCATGGTGAAGGCAGCTTCAGTCGCCGCCTGGCACAGCTGGCACGCATCGACGTACTGCTGCTCGATGACTTCGGCGGCTCCCCGATCGAGTCTGGCGAGCGCACCGACCTGCTGGAGCTTTTGGACGACCGCGTGGGCACCAAGGCGACCATCATCACCAGCCAACTGGCGGTCAACAAGTGGCATGCCTGGCTGGACGAGCCCACCATCGCCGATGCGATCCTCGACCGCATCGTCCACACCTCGCACCGCATCACGCTCAAGGGACCGTCGCTGCGCAAGGGCGAAGTCCACGACGGGGAGCAGGATCAATGACTGCGCGCATCTCGCATACCGTAACGCGT
>DASXLF010000651.1:0-21872 GCA_036496405.1 Steroidobacteraceae bacterium
ATTAATTCACTCGTCGCTGCCGAACGCGCGCTTCATTCACATGCAGCGCAATCCTATCGATACCTGCCTATCCATTTATTTCCAACATTTCGAGACTGGCCATTCCTATGCCAATGACCTGGGGGATCTGGCACACGCTTACGGGCAATATCTGCGCGTCATGTCGCATTGGCGCCAATTGTTGCCGACGGACACGGTGCTGGACGTGCCGTACGAAGCTCTGGTCACCGATCAGGAAACCTGGAGTCGCAAGATCGTTGAATTTATCGGCATGTCATGGAGCCCGCGCTGCCTGGAATTCGAACGTACTTCCCGTACCGTCATCACCGCCAGCAAATGGCAGGTACGGCAGAAAATCCATAGCGGATCCATCGAGCGCTGGAGGAATTATGAGAAATTCCTTGGCCCCCTGCGGGAGCTGACGGCGTCCAACTCGCGTTCGCCTCGACCGCCGCGAGGATGAAATCTCTGCATGAATTCACTCAGCCGATGGATCCGCTGGCGTATTTCCAGTGTCGCCGCGGTATCGTACTGGCTGGCAAACAATTGAATCCCGCCGAAATCGCCGAATAGCACCAGGTAGCGATGGCCCAGTCGGCGCAGGAATTTCGACACCTCATCGGTCCATGCGTGGATGTCCGGCATGACCGCCTGGTCGCCTTCCTTGCGGCAACGTTCGTGAAGATCTCTACCGCGCTGAATGAACTGCGCCAGCATTGCCTCGGGCGGCTGGACAAAAAGTCCACTCAAAAGTGATGAGACGACGAACAGCAGCCCAAGCGCCGCCATTGCAAAGCATACCCAGGGGGCCGCCGGCGGAATATTCTGCGCGGACAGCCAAGCGGGGCAGGAGCCGGACCAGCGCTGCAGCCAGCGGCAGGCGCCCAGTACGATAGCGCCGGGCGCGGTCTGCAGCGCGAGACCTAAGGCCGCGAGCGCCCCACAGGCCAACAGGATCAGGCAACGGCGCACGAGCATTGCTGCATTTTAGCGCAGTGCAGTTCCGCCGCATCAGCGCCGCGTCACAGCACGGAAACCGGCTTCATGCGGCCGAAGAGGCGTCGGGATCAGCCTGTTCATTTTCGCTGATTGCCGTAGAGGTAGGGTACGGCAGCAGCCGATCGGTTTCTCTCTTGACCACTGCGTAGCACTCGCAGCTCAACTCCTCGAGTTTCTGCCGGTCAACGACGGTGATGCGGCCGCGTGAATACTGGATTACGCCGAGCCTCTGCAGCTTGCCCGCGGCCTCGGTGACCCCCTCGCGGCGTACGCCCAGCATGTTGGCGATCAGCTCCTGGGTCATGGTCAAAGTATTGCTCGGCAGGCGATCGAGCGACAGCAGCAGCCAGCGGCACAGTTGCTGGTCGAGGGTGTGATGGCGGTTGCATACCGCGGTCTGGGCCATCTGCGTAATCAGGCATTGTGTGTACGACAGCGTCAGCAGCATGAACTCGCCGTGCCGATTGAACTCCTCCTTGAGTCTCATCCGAGGCAATCGCAGGGCATCGCCGGCGCTCTGCACTACGGCGCGGCTGGGGGTGCTCTCGCCCCCGAGGTACAACGCTACGCCCAGCAGACCTTCATTGCCCACCAGCGAGATTTCCGCCGAGCCCCCGTCCTCCATCACGTACAGCAGTGACACGACGCAGTCGATGGGAAAATACACGTGGCGCATGGCATCGCCGGACTCATAGAGCACCTCGCCCAATGGCATCGACACGGGCTCGAGGTATGCTGCGAAGCGGCCGCGAGTTTCAGAGGACAGAGCGGCGAGAAGACGGTTTTGCCGGGGCGGTGCTACATCAGCCATGCCCCGATCGTAGAGAACTTGTGCGCAGCAGTATGTACGCTAAGGCACTTATATTTGCGACCGCGCTACCGAGATTGGTGTCAGTGAGATCCGACATCGCAAGTAAGAGAAGCTATAACTCGGTGCATTCGCTCGCCACCGCAGGCTCGGCTATCATCTCGACGATGTTACTGCTCAAACCTGGCTGCGAATGCTGCAACGCTGATCTGCCGGCCGACTCCACGCGTGCCTGGATATGCTCATTTGAATGCACGTTCTGCAGCGATTGCGCCGCTACTCGATTGCATGGCGTGTGTCCGAATTGTGCCGGCGAACTGGTGCGCCGCCCCGTTCGTCCGCCGGCAGCGCTGCAGCAGTACCCCGCCACGCGGGAACGTACCTTTAAGCCCCAGGGTTGTACGCCGGTGTAGAAGATCGGCCGATCGGGTGAAAACGCCTGACCGCGGCGATGGCAAGCACGATGAATGCGATCAGCACGATCGCTTGCGCAATCTTGAACGGCGGTTCCGATCCGGTGGGCGCCAGCGGATGCAGGGCCGGGATCTTGTCAAAGGCCTGCGCCACGCCGACGAACATATTTAAATACAGCGATAGTACGGCGGTGATGGCATAGATCCAGCGCCACGGCCCGGCGACTCGATAGAGGTAGAGCGCCGAGAGTGCGATCGCCAGCGCAATCAGCGAGATCACGCCGACGATCTGCGGCGGGCCGAAAGTGCTCGAAGGAAACATGAAGCCGGTGACGCTGGTCGCCACCGTCGTGAGCAGAAACAGCGCGGTCCAGCCGGCCAGCAGCCGGCCACCACACAGTCCCAGGACCGCGATCAGTCCACTGGCAATGCCGATCAGGCTGATGATCACGTGCAGCAAGGTGAAGTTCGCGAGCGAGAGTCCGATGATCATGGCCGCTTCCTGTTTATTGGTTGTTGGGGAAACTGAACGTCGCGCCTTCACGAACGCCAGCTGAGGGCCAGCGCTGCGTGATGGTCTTGCGGCGCGTGTAGAAGCGCACGGCATCGGGTCCATAGGCGCCCAGATCGCCAAACAACGAACGCTTCCAGCCGCCGAAGCTGTGATAGGCCACCGGCACGGGCAACGGCACATTCACGCCGACCATGCCGACTTTGATGTGCTCGCAAAAGTAACGCGCGGCTTCGCCATCGCGGGTAAAGATGCAGGTGCCGTTGCCATATTCGTGCGCATCGATCAGTTCCATGGCCGCCTGCAGGCTCGGCACGCGCACCACCACCAGCACCGGACCGAAGATTTCGTCGCGGTAAATGGCCATGTCGGCGCTAACCCCATCGAACAGGCAGCCGCCCAGGAAATAGCCGGCCTCGTGCCCAGGTACCCGCAGCGTGCGTCCGTCCACCACCAACCGCGCGCCTTCCTGCACGCCGCGATCGACGTAGCCCCTGACCCGGGCGAAGTGCTCACGGGTCACCAACGGACCCATGTCGCAACCGGGCTGGGTGCCGGGGCCGACCGTCATCGCCGCCAGCGCCTGCTTCAGGCGCACTATCAGCGCGTCGGCGGTGTCGTGACCGACGGCTACCACCACAGGAATAGACATGCAGCGCTCGCCGCAGGATCCATACGCTGCGCCCATCAAAGCGCTCACCGCATTGTCGAGATCGGCGTCCGGCATGACCACGGCGTGATTTTTGGCGCCGCCCAAGGCCTGAACGCGCTTGCCATGGGAGCAACCGGTCGCATAAATGTACTCGGCCACCGCGGTTGAGCCGACGAAGCTGATCGCCTGCACGCGCGCATCGCTCAGCAGTGCATCAACCGCTTCCTTGTCGCCATTGACCACATTCAGCACCCCGGCTGGCAATCCCGCCTCGAGAGCCAGCTGCGCGATCAACAGTGCGCAACTCGGATCGCGCTCCGAGGGTTTCAGCACGAAGCTGTTGCCGCAGACCACCGCCATGGGCCACATCCACAGTGGCACCATGCATGGAAAATTAAACGGCGTGATGCCGGCGGCGACGCCCAGCGGCTGGAACTGACTCCACGAGTCGATCGCCGGACCGACATTGTTGGAATATTCGCCTTTCAATAATTGCGCAGCACCGCAGGCGTACTCGACGTTCTCGATGCCGCGCTGCAGTTCCGCCGCCGCATCGCTCAGCACTTTACCGTGCTCATCGGTGATCAGGGCAGCGATGCTCGCCGCGTTGGCCTCGAGCAGCTGCTTGAGCCTGAACATGACGCGAGCCCGTTTGAGCACCGGCATCTCGCGCCATTCAGGAAACGCCGCCTGTGCCGCCGCCAGCGCCGACTCCACCGTGGCCCGGCTCGCAAGCGCGACCCGCTTGCTGGATTTGCCGGTGGCGGGGTTATAGACCGGTTGCGTGCGCCCGGCATCGGTAACGAGCCTGCCGCCGATGAGGTGTCCAATGGTTTCGACAGGCGCCTGGTCGGCAATCACACGACTGACTGTACTCATGTTATCGGCCAGTGTAACTGTTGCGGGCCGCGCGCGCCGCTGGACGCTTGCGGCCCTGAAGCCTACAGTCGGCGTGGCTCATGTCCCGACATGTACTGACCATCAACGGCGGCTCCTCCAGCATCAAGTTTGCGCTGTTCGAAACCGATGGTGTGCTGCGGCGATTAGTCAAAGGTGCGATTGAGCGCATCGGTCTGCCGCAGGCCACGTTCACGGTCGAGGCGCCCGAGCCGGCGGATTCGGTGTCCCGGCCAGTAGCCGCGCCGACGCAGGCCGCGGCGGTGACCGAGCTCATGAACTGGGTCGAGGCGCGCAGCGAACATGAGCCACTGAGCGCCGTGGCGCATCGCATCGTACACGGCGGCCCCGCTTACAACGCGCCCCAGCGCATCACCGCCGACATGATCGCCGAGCTGCAGCGGCTGTGCCCGTTTGATCCCGATCATATGCCCGGCGAACTGCTGCTCACGGAAGCATTTCACCGGCGCTTTCCGCACCTGGCCCAGGTCGCGTGCTTTGACACCGATTTCCACCATCATCTGCCGCGCGTGGCGCAGCTGCTGCCGATTCCACGCCGCTATCACGCGCAGGGCCTGAGACGCTATGGATTTCATGGGCTCTCTTACGCATTCCTGATGAGACAGCTGGCACATGTGGCGGGGCCGGAAGCAGCACGCGGGCGCGTCATTCTTGCCCACCTTGGCAGTGGCGCAAGCCTGGCGGCCGTGCTCGCCGGCCAATCCATCGACACCAGCATGAGTTTCACGCCGGCCGCAGGCGTGCCTATGAGCACACGCTCGGGGGACCTTGACCCCGGATTGGCGTGGTACCTGGCGCGCAGCGAAGGGCTTACACCGGAAGGATTCAACCGGATGATCAATTCCGAATCCGGCCTGCTGGGAATGTCCGAGACCAGTTCGGACATGCGCGATCTACTCGCACGCGCAGCCCGGGATGAGCGCGCGGCGGAGGCGATCGCCGTGTTCTGTTATCAGATCAAGAAATGCATTGGCGCTTACTCGGCTGCGCTGGGTGGTCTGGACACGCTGGTATTCGCTGGCGGCATCGGCGAGCAGGCATCACCGATCCGGGCGCAGATTTGCCAGGGGCTGCAATTCCTAGGTGTGGAACTCGATCCGGCACGCAACGCCGGCCACGAGCCGGTGATTTCCGCGGCCGCCAGCCGGATAATCGTGCGTGTCATGCGCACCGATGAGGAACAGATGATGGCCATGCTGGTCTGCCGCACGCTGTGGCCCGGCTGAGCACAGAATATGCGTGCTGCGCCGGATTGCGGCGCGCATAATCCGCTGTCCACGGAGGATTCGCCATGATTTGCCCAGGCCGTTGGATGCCAGCGTTGCGATTGGCGCTTTGGTGCGCGCTGCTGACGCTGGGGGCCGGCAGTGCGGCTATTTCAGCGGCTCCGGCAGCCGGCATCGAACTGCCGCCGTTGCTGCAACCTGCCACCGATGAGCATCACCCCGGCAAAGTCATCTGGGCTGACCTCGTGACGCCGGATTTGAATCAGGCGGAGCATTTTTATGCCGGTTTATTCGGTTGGACATTCCAACCGGTGGCCGGCGATGCCAACTATGCCGTGGCGCTGATGGATGGCGAGGCGGTGGGCGGAATTCTGCAGCGGACGATTCCGACCGGCGAGCATCGCCAGTCAGCCTGGTTGACCTTCATTGCGGTCGCGGACGTCGATGCGGCAAAACGTGCCGCGGTAGCCCACGGCGCCAAGGTTCTGGCGGCACCGAAAAGCTACGCGCAGCGCGGCCGCCAGGCGGTATTCGCGGATCCTGATGGCGCGGTGTTTGCCGTACTCGCTTCCAGCAGCGGCGATCCGCCGGACGTACTCGCGGCGCCAGGAGAGTGGCTGTGGAGTTCGCTGTTGGTAAGGAATGCCGACCAGGAGGCGGCGTTCTATCACTCGCTGTTCGCCTATGACACATTCGATCTGCCCAGTGACGACAATTCAAAGCATGTGATTCTCTCCAGTGGCGGCTTTGCACGTGCCGGTCTCTCCAGCCTGCCGGGCGATTCCATGCGCCGTCACCCGCACTGGCTGAACTTCGTGCGGGTAGCGGATGCCGAGGCATCAGCTACCAAAGCGGTTCAGCTCGGCGGACGCGTGCTGGTGGAGCCGCGAATGGATCGGCACGGCGGCAAGCTGGCGGTGGTTGCGGATCCGAACGGGGCTCCAGTCGGACTCATGGAGTGGTCCGATACCGATCCCGAGGAGCAGCCGCAATGATGGCTCGATCACGACTGACGATCATTGGCGCGCTGGCTCTGCTGTTGATCGCTGCAGCTGCGCTGGTGGCGTGCGCCGTCGATGGCGTGGGCTACGGTGGCGCGGATGTCGGCGTCTCCTATTACGGTGATTTCTACGAGCCGTTCGGCTACGAGTACGGCGGTTGGGGCCGTGGCTATCGCGTCGGGCCACCCCGCGGACGCGGTGGTGGCGTGCGTGGCGGCGGCGGGCGCGCGCCATCGATTCCGAGCGCACCGCGAGGCGGAGGCCACGGCGGACACCGCTGACGCGTTCGCTGTTCGGCTAATCGAGCCGTCGGGCCACCGCCGCATCCAGCGTGTTCTGTAACAGGCAGGCAATGGTCATGGGGCCAACGCCGCCAGGTACCGGCGTAATCGCCCCGGCGACTTGGCGCGCTTCGTCGAAGGCCACATCCCCGACCAGCCGCGCCTTGGCTCCGGCTTGCGCTGGCAGACGGTTGATGCCCACATCGATCACCAGCGCACCGGGCTTGATCCAGTCGCCACGAATCATTTCCGGCCGGCCTACGGCGGCCACCAGAATGTCGGCGCGCCGGCAGCGATCCGGCAGCTCGCGCGTTTTGGAATGCGCAATCGTGACCGTGCACTGCTCTCCCAGCAGCAATTGCACCATCGGCTTGCCGACGATGTTCGAGCGGCCAACGATGACGGCTTCCAGGCCAATCAGCGGGATGTTGAGTGATTTGAGCAGTATCAACGACCCAAGCGGTGTGCACGGCACGATGCCGCCGGCGCCGGTGGCGACGCGGCCGACGTTGATTGGGTGAAAGCCATCCACGTCCTTGGCCGGATCGATGGCCTCAATCACGGCCCTGCTGTCGATCTGCCGTGGCAGCGGCAGTTGCACCAGTATGCCGTCGACCTCCGGGTCGGCGTTGAGTTGCTCGATCAACGACAGCAGTTGCTCTTGGGTGACCTCGGTGCTCAGTCGATGTTCCACGGAACGCATGCCGGCCTCGAGCGTGCTGCGGATTTTGCTGCCGACATACACTTCGCTGGCCGGGTCGCTGCCCACCAGCACTACTGCCAGCCCGGGCTTGATGCCATGTCTGGCGGACAACTCCGCCACCCGCCCGGCGAGCTCGCGTCGGAGAGTTGCCGCCACGGCCTTGCCATCGATGATCTGCGCACTCATGGTCAATCCTTCTTCGGTGTGACACCGCCGAGAACCAAATCCAGCTCAGAACGTCGCCAGTCCCGGCGCTTGGCCGCGCTCTGCAATACCGTCAGCGGAATCCGCCCGTCGGCGTTCACCGCCGTTCCGCGGGCGGCCTCGCCGCCGTGGGCAATGAAATACTGCACGGCCGCTGCTGTCGGTCTGGCGTGCAGCACTGCTCCATCGGCAATGCCATGTATGGAGTAGCAACCTTCGGCATGCTCGACCAGACTGGGGGCAAACATCAGATAAGGCGAATCGGACAGAAACGCCGCCAGCGAACTATAGCTCGATGCCGAGCACACCAGCAGGTCGGCACCGGCAAGGGCCAGTACATCGGAGCAGTCGCCGTGAGGAATATCGGCGGTGATCACGCACGGAAATTGCTCGAGCAGGTTCTGCAGCCGCTGCTGGGCGCCGTCGCTGACCAGCAACAGCTGCCAGTCGTTGCCGAACGCGCGCTGCAGGTCGGCGGCGACGTTGTGAAACCAATCGAGCGGCAATGAGGCATTCGGCACTCGCCGGTAGCTGCTGATATCGGTGGGTCCGACGAAGTCTCCGAGCCGCACATGCATGCCGACCAGAACCTTGGCCGGATCGAGCCGCTGCTGCAGCCGCAGCAGATTGCGCGCGGCGTAACGGCTCTGATAGAGCGTTGAGCGCACGAATTCGCGCGCCGGCTGTATGTGACTGTAGCCGCCCCACAGACCTCGGGTCACCAGTAGGTACATGCGTCGCCGCCGCAGCTCGTGGGCGTCGACAAAACTGCGCAGCGCGTCCAAGGCGCTGCCGCCGCCATGGGCCAGATAGTCCGCCTCCGTGAATGACACTACCGGCAGCAGGCGCTGCATCGCGCGGTGATAGATCCAGTCATCCGGCGCGGTGTTGAAGTCCTGCCAGTAGCCGCGACGGTTCAAGCCGAATGCCGGCGGCAACAGTTTGGCATCCAGTAGCTGCGCGGCGAGAAATGCCCGCGCCCAGGGAATCATTTCGTTGCCGAGGCCATAACCTCGGCGACGCACTTGGGGCAGGCAGTAGCGAAACAC
Organism: Steroidobacteraceae bacterium; assembly: GCA_036496405.1. Lineage (GTDB taxonomy): Bacteria > Pseudomonadota > Gammaproteobacteria > Steroidobacterales > Steroidobacteraceae > FEN-1191. Next base: position 8,766 of record DASXLF010000651.1, read on the forward strand.
GGCGCCGACGATCAACTGCTGGGCACACCGCGCCACAGCGGCCGCGGGTGACGCCATTTCGCCTGGGCGGTAGCCCATAGTCCCGGAATCATCAATACCACACGCGGCGCGGCGAATATCAGAGCCACAAACCACGGCCAGCGCCACAGGCTCACCAGTGCCACGAAGGCGCCAATGCGGATGAACCAGGTGAATCCAAACAACAGCACGGCGGCCGCGCCGATGACCGCGCAGGTGATGCCGAACTCATGCTGCAGGCCTATGGTGCCGACCACGACCCGCGTCACGCGCAACGCAATCAGAGCCGCCACAGCGATGATCGCGATCACGGGTTTCATGAGCCAGCCGCTGGAATAGAGAAGAGGAGTGTAGCAATTAATGCCGGCAGCGCTAGCGGCCCATCAGCGCTACGCCTTTGATCTGTGCGTACAGCGGCATACCCGGCACGATTGCCAGTTCCGCTGCCGAGCGGCGGGTAATGCGTGCCAGCAGCGGCTCCTGGCCGGCTGCCAGCCGCACCAAAGTCTGTGCCGGATCGCGGGCGTCGCGCAGTTCCAGCACCGTCGCCGGCACTATGTTGATGACACTCGTCAGTTCCTGTGGCTTCAACGCCAGGCTGACATCGCGCGCGTCTATGCGCACGCGGACGCGCGCGCCCACCGGCACGGATTTGAGTGAAATGGCCAGTCGCCCGGCAGCAATGCGCACGTAACTCAAGTGATAGTGAGGATCGTGCTCCTCCACTACGGCGTCGAACACCGAGCCGCCGTCCTCAAGGTTCGCGAGCGGCAGATCGCTGCGCGCGAGCAGTTGCTGCAGCGGCCCGGCCGCCTGCACGCGTCCGGATTCGAGCAGCACCAGATGATCGGCCAGACGCATGACTTCCCCCAGCGCATGACTGACATAGATCAGAGGGATGGTCGATTGATCGCGCAGCCGCTCCAGATGCGGCAGGATCTCCTCTTTGCTGGCCTGATCGAGGTTGGACAAGGGCTCATCCATGAGCAGCAGCTGCGGGCTGGTGAGCAGCGCGCGCGCAATCGCCACCCGCTGGCGCTCACCGCCAGACAGTCGCTGGGCGCGCTGCTGCAGCAATGCGGAAAGATCCAGCAGCGCGACCGCCTGGTCGAGTTCCATGCGGCGCTGGTCTGGAGGAACCCGCCGCAGGCCAAATTCCAGGTTGCCGCGCACGTCCAGATGGGGGAAGAGACTCGATTCCTGAAACACATAACCCACCGCGCGCCGATGCGCGGGCACAAACCGGCCGTCGTCTTGCCAGCACTCGCCATTGAATTCGATGCGCCCGCGCGCCGAGCGCTCCAGCCCGGCAATGCAGCGCAACAGTGTGGTCTTGCCGCCGCCGGATCGCCCAAACAGTGCCGAGATGCCGTGGGCCGGAAACACAAAATTCACATCCAGTGTGAACTCAGGCCGCGCCAGCTGCACGCGCACGCTCAGACTCATGCGCGCATTCCGGCGGCGCGCAGCCGGCGATTGGCGGTGTACACCGCCAGCAGCAGGAAAAAGCACACGGCCAGCAGCACCCCCGACAGGCGATAGGCCGCGCCATCTTCCAGAGCCTCGGCATGGTTGAACAGGGCGATCGATGCAGTCTGCGTGCGGCCGGGAATGTTGCCGCCGATCATGAGCACCACGCCAAATTCACCGAGCGTATGCGCGAATGACAGCACTACCGCGGTCAGCACGCCGCGCGATGACAGGGGCAGGGCGACCGTGAAGAAACGGTTCCACGGCGAAGCGCGCAGCGTGGCTGCCACTTCCAGCGCGCGCCCCCCCACTGCCAGAAATGCATCGCGCAATGGCTGCACGGCGAAGGGCAGCGAGTACAGCATCGAGCCGATGACCAGGCCGGTGAACGTAAACGCGGGTGCTGGCAATCCCAACCAGTGCAGCACCCGTCCGAGCCCGCTGACTGGTCCCAGGATAATCAGCAGGTAGAAACCCAGCACCGTCGGCGGCAGTACCAGTGGCAGTGACACCACGGCATCGACCAGCACCCGCCAGCGCGAAGCGCTCGTTGCCAGCCACCACGCCAGCGGCGTGCATAGCAGCAACAGCAACAGCGTGGTGGTGGCGGCCAGCCGGAATGAGATCCACAACGCGATCAGATCGGCGCCGCCCATAGTCGCGTCCGGTCAATGCTCGGTGCGGTAGCCGTCTGATCGGATGGCGGCCAGCGCCGCCGGGTCATGGTGCAGCCAGTTCATGAACGCCTCGGCGGCCGCCTTGTGCGTGGACGCGGCGATGATCACGCCGGCCTGATCGATGGGCTCATACATCGATTGCGGCACCATCCAGGATGAGCCCGAGATGCTGCCATCGGCGCTCAGAACCTGGGACAAGGCGACGAAAGCCAGGTCGGCATTGCCCGAGGCGGCGTACTGCCAGGTCTGAGTAATGTTCTCGCCGGTAACGATTCTGTGATCCTGATTGAGCTTGTCCCAGAGCCCTAGTTTGGTGAGCACTTGTTGCGCGGCCGTACCATAGGGTGCCGTCTGCGGATTGGCGACGCCGATCAGGTGATATTTCTTCGTCTGCAGAACCTTGCCGTCGCGGTCGACGACGCCAAGTTTGGGGCTCCACAGCACCAACGCCCCCACCGCGTAGGTGAACTGACTGTCGGGCACCGCCAGGCCTTCCTTTTCCAGCAGGCGCGGCTTGTCGATGTCGGCGGATAGAAACACATCGAACGGTGCGCCCTGCTTGATCTGCGTATACAGCTGACCCGAAGAGCCGGCGCTGATGATCAGTTGATCGCCGCTGGCCTGCGCAAACAGCGGCGCCAATTTTTGCAGCGGCGCCGAAAAATTCGCGGCCACCGCCACGTGCAGCTCTTCGGCCTGTACGGGAAGCAGTGCCGGGCCCAGTAATGCGGCCAGCAGGATCGTGATCTTTCGCATCGGGGGCTCCTTTGAGTTCAGTCGGTAACGGCCAGCAGTACGTGAGAGGCCTTGATCAGGGCCACGCAAGGACTGCCTTCGACCAGCTCCAATTCCCGCCAGCCCTCATTGGTCACGATCGCTGTCAGTGTGCGCGCGCCGGGCAGTTGAATCTTGATCTCGCAATTGACGCTACCGGCAATCACTTTGCTGACTACGCCGGCCAGCCGGTTGCGCGCGCTGATGCGCAAATCCCGATCGGGAGACAGCAGCACGAAGCTGGCCTTGATCAGCGCCACCGCCTCGCGGCCCACCTGTAATTGCAGGTCCTCGACCGCCTCGTTGGTGACATTGGCAAATATTTCCAGGCCATCGCCGAGATCGAGAATCACATCGGCGTTGACGGCGCCCTTGCGCAATGTCTTGATCTTGCCCCGAAACTGATTGCGGGCGCTGGTTTTCATGGTGATCGCCCTCAGCAACTGATTCAATTGATCAATGTCGTGAATCTGGGTCTGCATGCGCGCCAGTATTCGCCGTTGTCCGGATTCGAGCAGACGGTACAGGCGCACAATTTCGCGCCCATGGTCGGTGAGGCGACTGCCGCCACCGTGCTCACCGCCCGTGGTGCGCACCAGCAGCGGCTTTTCCGCCAGATTGTTCATCGCCTCCACCGCGTCCCAGGCAGCCTTGTAACTGATTTCCAGATCCCTGGCGGCTTGCGAGATGGAACCGAGCCGCTCGATTGCCTCGAGCAGTTCAATACGATCGCCGCCGAGGTACTTGCGACCGCGGCGCGAGAGTTGCAGTTTACCTTGCAGTTGTAGTGAACCGGATCGGGCGCGTGTCAACGTTAAATCGTCCTAAACGTGTGTCGGAGAATTACCCAGAGGCGTGATATGAATTCTTATATAACGTACGCCAAGCCTAGCCCGCGCGCGCGATATTGCAAGCCGGATCAACGCCAGTATGATAGCCACCGCCCCCCGCTGAATCGGAGACCATCATGAGCTTTACCCTGCCGCCGCTTCCCTTCGCCGCTGGTGCGCTAGCCGCGCGCGGCATGTGCCAGGAAACTCTTGAGCTGCACCACGGCAAGCATCACGCGGCCTATGTGGCGGCGCTAAACGGCCTGGTGGAGAAGAACGATGCGCTGAAGGGGAAATCCCTGGAAGAGCTAATCCGGATGTCATATGGCCGTGAGGATCTGCAGGCGGTATTCAACAACGCCGGACAGCATTGGAATCACAGTGTGTTCTGGGAGTCATTGTCGCCGACCGGCGGCGGCATTCCCGGGGTGCTGGAGAAGAAACTCGTTGAAGACTTCGGCAGCGTCGATAAATTCAAGGAGACCTTCAAATCCACGGCCGTGGGACAGTTCGGTTCGGGCTGGGCGTGGCTGGTCGTGGCGCGCGACGGCAAGCTCAAAATCACCAAGACACCCAATGCCGGCACGCCGCTGGCGACCGGCGAGGGCAAGGTGCTGCTGGTGCTCGACGTTTGGGAACATGCCTACTACGTCGATTTCCGCAATCGCCGGCCCGACTTCACCGACAATTTCCTGAACAAGCTGGCCAACTACGAAAGCGCCGCCGCCAAGCTGCAAAAGAACTGAGCGCGCGACCGCCCTTCCGAATTCTCATTCTGTGACGCGCGTTGCCACGCGCGGCATCCTGATTGCAACTTCCACCCGGGTAGAACGTTATCCCGCGCGCACTGGCGCCGGGCTACAGCCGGCGCGGCCATGGCTAGCCGCGCGCTGGGACGATATGGCAAGCGCTTGCCGGAATCGGCGTTCGACGGCGGCAGGATTCGGCCGCCGGACAGGCGTGAAAGTATTGGCAGGAGGAAGCGAGCATGTCGATTGCGAGTATTGCGGGCAGTTCAGCCTGGAGTCATCAGCTCACCGGTGCAAGCGCCGCGGCCAATCTGATGGGTGCGCTTCCCAAAGCCGCCAGCGCTAGTCCGCCGGCTGCCAGCGGCAGCCTGATGAGTGACATCGTTTCGACCTTGCAGCATCTGGCCTTTCCCGGCAGCGCCAACGGCGCGGCTGCGGTGAATGCCGCCGCGGCCTCGGCTCCGGCGAGCGGCTCCGCCGCCAAATCGGCCCAGGACCTGCAAAGTTTCATGGCGACACTGATTCAGGCTCTGCATCAGGCGGGAGGTCCCGCCGGTAGCGCCGCTAGTGCCCAGGGCAGTCATGGGCGGCATGGCGGCCACGGCCACGTCTCTAACCAGCTGCAATCGCTGTTGCAGGAAATCGATGGCACTGCCGCCACCGGTGGCAGTACGGTGGCCAGCACCGCCGGCAGCAGTGCGCCGGGTGTGTCCAGTCTGGAAAGCTCGTTTCAAAGCCTGATGCAGGACCTGTCGCCGGCAGCGGCGGCGGGACCATCCGCCGGCCAGGCGGGCACGCCCAGTCTGCAGAGTTTCCTGCAGACGCTGTTAGGCAATCTGCAGGCGCAGGGCAGCACCAACAGCGTCGGACTGATGGTGCACGCCACGGCGTGAATTGCGCGCTAGCGTACGCAACGCTGGCTGCATTCCCGTTGCTACGGCCCGAACCGGCGATGTTCGGCAGCGCACTTACTAGGGTGAAGTGCCCGCGTACAATCCCGCCGATGACAGCCAGTGCGCACGTATCGCGGCCGATTCCGGCCGGTCCGGTGTGGCCGAGCATGCCGGATGACACCCGGCTCAGGAACAAAGGTGCGCTGATTGGAGTCACGCGGGCGGTGCCCGAAAATCGCCTGCTGGCGGCGCTGACCGATCGCTGCCGCCTGGCGTTCATGTCCAACTGCGAGCAGATCGAACTGAGCGTCGGCGAGGTGCTGTGCCGCGCGGGCGAGGAACTGCGGCATGTGTATTTTCCGCTCAGCTGCTGCCTGTACCAGATGACCGCAACCGAAACCGGCGAGCGGCTGGCCATTGGGCTGATCGGGAATGAAGGCATGCTTGGCGTGCCGCTGGCTCTCGGCGTCGATGTGGCGGCGCAGATGACGCAGGTGCAGGCCGCCGGCAGCGTCTTGCGCATGAGCGCGGCGCTGTTTCGGCGCCAGAACCGGGAAAGCCTGAGCTTGCGGCAGGAAATGCATCGCTACGCGCACGTGCTCATGAGCCAGCTGGCACGCGCGATCGCCTGCACGCACCATCATGTAGTGGAGGCGCGCCTGGCGCGCTGGCTGCTCATGACCCGCGACCGCGGCCATGCCAATCAGTTTTGTCTCACCCACGAGCTCATGGCCGAACTGCTGGGCGTGCGGCGCGCGGGAGTGACTCGGGCCGCCAGTTCACTGCGACAGCGCAAACTCATTCGCTATACCCGCGGCCGCATCATCATTATGGATGAACGCGGCCTGGAGGCGGCGGCATGCGGCTGCTACCTGGCCGATAAAATCGCCTACCACAGCACTCTGGGTTCGCCGGCCTAAAAAAGACCCGGACCACCGGCGAGCGTCGCTCGCCTATGGACAGGGCCGGTCGTTGCGAGCCAAGCTCATCGCCGTTCCACCGAGGCGCGAGCAATGCAGGACAACACCCCCGGACCCGAGCTGCTGCAGAAGATGGACGCCTACTGGCGCGCCGCCAATTACCTGTCCGTCGGTCAGATCTACCTGTACGACAATCCGCTGCTCAAGCAGCCGCTGCAACTGGCGGACGTCAAGCGCATGTTGCTGGGCCACTGGGGCACGGCGCCGGGCCAGAACTTCATCTATGTGCACCTGAACCGCATCATCAAGCAATTCGACCTCAACATGATCTATATGTCCGGCCCCGGGCACGGTGGCCCGGCTCTGGTCGCCAACACTTACCTGGAGGGCACCTACAGCGAGATATACCCGCACATCAGCCGCGACGAGTTGGGTTTGCAGCGGCTGTTCCGGCAATTCTCGTTTCCCGGCGGCATACCCAGTCACGTGTCGCCGGAGTGTCCGGGGTCCATTCACGAGGGCGGTGAGCTCGGTTATTCGCTGAGCCATGCCTTCGGCGCGGTATTCGACAATCCGCAGTTGCTGGTGGCGTGCGTGATCGGTGACGGCGAGGCGGAGACCGGGCCGCTGGCCACCGCATGGCACTCGAACAAGTTCCTCAATCCCGCCCATGACGGCGCGGTGCTGCCGATACTGCACCTGAATGGCTACAAAATTTCCAATCCGACGCTGCTGGCACGCATTCCGCGCGAGGAGTTGACTCAGTTATTGCAAGGCTGCGGATGGGCTCCTTATTTTGTCGAGGGTCATGAGCCCGAGGCCATGCATCGCAAGATGGCCGCCACTCTCGACTCGGTAGTGGCGCAGATCCAGCAAATCCAGCACGCCGCGCGCGCCGGTGGCGACACCAGCCGTCCGCGCTGGCCGATGATCGTGCTGGCCACGCCCAAGGGCTGGACCGGTCCGAAAATGGTCGATGGCCGGCAGATCGAGGGCACATTCCGCGCCCATCAGGTGCCGCTGTCGGTCAGCGCCAGTTCTCCGCCAGAGCATCTGCAACAACTCGAGAGCTGGATGCGCAGCTACCGACCCGAGGAGCTGTTCGATGCCCAGGGGCGCCTGCGGCCGGAGCTGGCCGAACTGGCACCCGCCGGCGAGCGACGCATGGGCGCCAATCCGAACGCCAACGGCGGCCTGCTGCTGCGCGATCTGAAGCTGCCGGACTTTCGCCGCTATGCCGTGCCCGTACCCACACCGGGTGTCCCCGGGATCGGCGACACGCACGTGCTGGGGGCGTTTCTGCGCGATGTCATCGCCGAGAACATGGAGCAGCGCAATTTCCGGCTGTTTGGTCCGGATGAGACGCTATCGAACGGTCTGGAAGCCATATTCGAGGTGACCGCACGTCAATGGCTGGCGCAGACGCAGCCGAATGATGAATTTCTGGCTGCCAGCGGCCGCGTGATGGAAGTGCTCAGCGAGCACCAGTGTGAGGGCTGGCTCGAAGGCTACCTGCTCACCGGCCGGCATGGTTTGTTCAATTGCTACGAGGCATTCATTCACATCGTCGATTCAATGTTCAACCAGCACGCCAAGTGGCTCAAGGTGACGGCGGAGCTGCCGTGGCGGCGCAAAATCGCCTCACTCAATTATTTGCTGGCTTCGCACGTCTGGCGCCAGGATCACAATGGCTTCACCCATCAGGATCCGGGCTTTATCGATCACGTGGTCAACAAGAAAGCCTCGATCGTGCGCGTGTACCTGCCGCCGGACGCCAATTGCCTGCTGTCGGTTATCGATCACTGCCTGCGTAGCCGCCATTACGTCAATGTGGTGGTGGCCGGCAAACACCCGGCGCCGCAATGGCTGGCCATGCAGGCGGCCGCGGATCATTGCGCTGCGGGCATCGGCGAGTGGCATTGGGCCAGCAACGATGAGGGCGCGGAACCGGACGTGGTGATGGCCTGCGCCGGCGATGTGCCGACGCTGGAGACTCTCGCCGCGGTATCAATCCTGCGCCAGCAAATGCCGGCACTGAAGATCCGCCTCGTCAATGTGGTCGATCTGATGCGCCTTCAACCAGCCAGCGAGCATCCGCACGGGTTGAGCGATGAGGACTTCGACCGCCTGTTCACCACCAGCAAACCGATCATCTTCGCCTTCCACGGCTATCCGTGGCTGATTCACCGCCTGACCTATCGCCGCAACAACCATCACAATCTGCACGTGCGCGGCTACAAGGAAGAAGGCACGATCACTACCGCATTCGATATGACGGTGCTGAATGATCTGGATCGCTTTCACCTGGTGATGGACGTGATCGATCGCCTGCCGCAGAGCGGTGTGGCCGGCTTCGAGCTCAAGGGCAAGCTCGCGCGCAAGCTGATCGAACACAAGCAATACATCGACCAGTATGGCGAGGACATGCCGGAGATCCGCAACTGGAAATGGGATGCCAGCCTGTGGTCGAGCAAATCTACCTGATCCGGCACGGCGAGACGGCCTGGTCGCTCAGCGGTCAGCACACGGGGCGCACGGATCTGCCGCTCACCGAACACGGTGAGCAGCAGGCCCGGCGCGTGGGCCAGCTGCTGCGGCCGCTACGCTGGTCGCAGGTGCTCGCCAGTCCGTTGCAGCGTGCACGCCGTACCTGCGAACTGGCGGGCCTGGGCGAGGCCATGCAACTGGAGCCGAATCTGCGCGAGTGGGACTATGGCCAGTACGAAGGACTGACGAACGCCCAGATCAAGGCGCAACAGGCGGACTGGGATGTGTTTCGTGATGGCTGCCCGGGCGGCGAATCGAGCGAACAGATGCGCGTTCGAGCCGATGCGGTATGCGCGCGGCTGCGGGCCCTGTCGGGCAGCGTGGCCGTGTTTTCCCATGGCCACTTCCTGCGCGCACTGGCGGTGCGCTGGATCGAACTGCCATTGGCGCACGGCCGAAGTTTCGGGCTCAATGCCGGCGCCGTCAGCCTGCTCGGCTATGAGCACCACAGCCTGCAGGAGCCGGCAATCGAACTGTGGAATCTGGTACCGCCATGCGTCGTTTAGGCATCCTGCATCGCACCTACTACAACTACTCCAGCACGGTGCAGCTCGGTCCGCACCGTCTGCTGCTGCGTCCGCGCGAAGGGCACGTGGTGCGCCTGGAATTTTCGCGCTTGGAAACGACGCCGCCGTCCAGCATCCGCTGGGTCAGGGATGCGTATGACAACTCGGTGGCGATTGCCACTTTCACCGAGCCTGCGAATCAGTTGCAGATCGTCAGCGAACTCATCGTGCAGCACTACGACGAACGGCCGCTGGATTTTCTGGTGGCCGACTATGCGGTCGACTACCCGTTCGCTTACGAGCCCGCCACCATCGCGGTTTTGCAGCCCTACCTGCTGCCACCGGCGCCGCCGGATCAGTCTGCGTTGCATTCCTGGGTGGCGGGTTTCTGGGAAGCCGGCGAACCGATCCAGACCTACGTTTTGTTGCAGCGTTTGTGCAGCGGCATCCAGCGCACGCTTTCCTACCAGGTGCGCGAACAGCCCGGCGTACAAACCGCTGCCGAAACCTTGGCGCGCGGCATCGGTTCCTGCCGCGATTTCTCGACCTTGTTCATGGAGGCGGCGCGCTCACTAGGGCTGGCCGCGCGTTTCGTCAGCGGCTACCTGTACGCACCGCCCGCCGACGGCAGCAGCGGCGCCAGTCACGCCTGGGCCGAAGTCTATCTGCCGGGGGCAGGATGGAAAGGATTTGATCCGACCACCGGGCAGGTGGTGGGCAGTGATCACATTGCCGTGGCCGTGGCCCGCTTGCCGGACGAAGTATCGCCGGTGACCGGCTCTTACTTCGGTAGCGCTAGGGCTGATCTGGAAGTAGGCGTTTGGCTAACCAGTCTGTAGCTGGAAACCCGCCGCGCTAGGATCGCTGCATGAAGGCGCGATCCGCCTTCTTGGCCTTCTTGGCAGCGCGTTTCTCTTGCAGGCTCTTGGCCGGCTTTTTCTTGCCTTCCTTCTTCTGATCCATTCCCTTGCTCATGGCGTCGGCACCGGCTCGTTGACTCCAGGCTTGCGGCCCTTGCGCACCATCTTCTCGTCGTTTTTCTTCTTCTTCGCCTGCTCGCGCTGCTTTTTTTGCTGTCGATAATTGGGTTTGGCCAAAGAAACTCTCCAGGCGCGCGCAGGCAGTTGACGCAGTGTCATAATAGTCTACTCCCATAAATGGCGCGCCGCTCGGATTGTGAGATGAGCCTATGCATCACGCTTGAGGACGTTCGAGCCGCAAACACTCGGATTGCCCAGCAACTGTCCAGTACGCCGTGCCTGCGCTCGCGCACGCTGTCGCAGCTGACCGGCGCCGACATCCACATCAAGTTCGAAAACCTGCAGTTCACCGCATCATTCAAGGAGCGCGGCGCGCTCAACCGGCTGCTGCAACTTGACGATGATTCACGGCGGCGCGGTGTCTGCACCATGTCCGCCGGCAATCACGGGCAAGCGGTGGCCTATCACGCGCACCGGCTGGGCATTCCAGCGACCATCGTCATGCCGCAGCACACACCTTTTGTAAAAGTGCAGCACACGCGCTCTCACGGCGCCACCGTGGTGCTCTATGGCGATACCCTGGCGGAAGCCTTCGAGCATTCGCAGCAAATCATGCGCGAGCAACGGCTGACGTTCGTGCATCCGTACGACGATCCGCAGGTGATGGCGGGGCAGGGTACCGCGGCACTGGAGATGCTCGCGGCAGTGCCGGACCTGCAGCAGCTGGTGGTGCCGATCGGCGGCGGCGGTCTGATCGCCGGCATGGCCGTGGCCGCCAAGGCCATTTCACCGGGGATCGCCGTGATCGGCGTGCAGAGCACCAGTTATCCGTCCATGCCGGCGGCGCTCGCCGGCACCGAAGCGGTGTGTCACGGCAACACCATCGCCGAGGGCATCGCGGTGAAATGGCCGGGTGTGCTGACGCGCGAGGTGGTGCGTGCGCTGGTGGATGACATCGTGCTGGTCAACGAGAACGAACTCGAGGGCGGCATTGCCTTGCTGCTCAACGTCGAGAAGACCGTGGCCGAGGGCGCGGGCGCCGCCAGCCTGGCGGCCATCCTGGCGCAACCGGAACGTTATCGCGGGCGTAAGGTCGGACTGGTGCTATCGGGCGGCAACATTGATCCGCGGCTGCTGGCCTCGGTCATCATGCGCGAGCTGGTGCGCGAGCAGCGGATCGTGACGCTGCGCATCCCGATCGCCGATCAGCCCGGTGCCCTGTCACGCGTGACGCACGTGATCGGCGAGCAGGGCGGCAATATTCTCGATGTCTTTCATCGCCGGCTGTCGAGCAACCTGCCGGCCAAGTCGGCGAGCCTGGAATTGAGTTTCGAAAGCCGCGACTCGGGTCACGCTGCGTCCATCGTCGCGGCCGTACGCGCCGCCGGCTTCGAGCCAGTCGTATTGCCCCCTTAAACCCGGGCCGCGTGCCGCGCGGCGCGCAGCGCAAACAGCAGCAGCGCGGCGCCCAGGACGATGAGCAGGCCGATCCAGTCGCGGCGCCCAGCGGTAGCGTAGATCAACCCGGCATTGGCGGCAGCGGCGGCGATGGGCACCACCGGACCACCCGGGATGATCCAGGGGCGGCCGTCGACGTGCACGTCACGCTGCCGCAGCCTCAGGAGCGCAAGCGCGCACAAAATATACAGCACGAATGCCGACAGGTTCGAGAAGATCGCCAGGTGCTCGAACGTGCCCGAGAGCGCCAGCAATGCAATCGCCGACCCGTGCACGATGATCGCGGCGTGCGGTGTGCCATAGCGCGGCTGCACGGCTGCCAGATGCGAGGGCAGATAGCCGTCGCGTGCGAACGCGAAGATCGTTCGTGGCATCGACAGCATGTTGGCACTCAGGTATCCGAGCATGGAGATGGCCGCGGCGATGATCATGGCGTGGCGGCCGGCCGGGCCGGCGAACACCGCGGTTGCCTGCGCCAGTGGTGTGACCTTTTCGGCCGCGAGCTGCACGCCGTCGATGCCCAGGGCCACCCATTGGATCGCCAGGTACAGCAGCGTCGCCGCACCCAGTGCCAGGAAGGACGCCAGCGGCACGTTGCGCGCGGGTGTGCGCACTTCACCGCTGAGCGCCAGAGCGGACTCGATACCGGTGAAGGCAAAGATCACGATGCCCGCGGTGCCGAGCACTGCCGGCAACGGTGGGGTAACTTGCCAGTGCCAGTTCGACGGATGTACGAAAGCAGCGCCCACCAGCACGAACAGCAGCAGCGGCAGCAGCTTGACCACGGTGATGATCTCCATCGCCCTGGCGCTCCTCCGCACGCCGCGCACATTCATGGCGGTGAACGCCGTCACCACGCCGAGAATCAGGCAGTTCACTACCGCGTTGGAAGTGCTTCCCAGCAGAGCACTGAGCGTCCTTGCAAACAGCACTGCGACCGCGGCGCCGCCAAACAGGCCCACCAGGAACAGTAACGCTCCGGCGACGAAGCCCACTAGTGGACCCAACGCCATCTCTATATAGGCATAGACGCCGCCCGTGAGTGGCGCCCGGCTGCCGGCTTCGGCCAGGCACAGCAGAGTCAGTCCCATCGTCAGCATGCATATTAGATAGGCCAAGGGCGCCGCGGCTCCCAAGTGCGCCACCGCCACGGCTGGCAGCGCAAAAATGCCGCTGCCGACGGTAAAGTTGAAGATGGTGACGGCAAGCTGCCGCACTCCCAGCACGCGTTGCAGTGACCCGGGGCTACGCATGACGCGAGGGTATCAGAGCCGCCGGGGCCTCC
>DASXLF010000652.1:0-2090 GCA_036496405.1 Steroidobacteraceae bacterium
TCAGCTTCGGCAACGGCTGCTCCGAGGGGACCAGCGAGACCAGCCTGTTCGGCAGCGAGAAAAAACGCACCATTCCCATCAGGGCGGAGGTGTGACCATGTTCGCACTGGATTCCCCTCGACCGATGAGCAGGAGCCTGCGCGTGCTGGCGGCGTTGCTCGCCTATCCTGATGCGCAAATGCGTGGCCACATCGCTGAGATGCGCGAGCTGCTCGCCGACGAAGCCGTTGTCTCGCAGCCACGTCGAGTCGAAATGGATGCGCTCATGGATACCCTGCAGCGCGCCGATCCCCTCGACACGGAGGGCGCCTACGTCGAACTGTTCGACCGCAGCCGTGCCACCTCGCTGCACCTGTTCGAGCACGTACATGGCGACTCGCGTGATCGCGGTCCGGCCATGATCGACCTCGGACAAACCTACGAAAAGGCCGGCCTCATCCTCGCTCCCGGGGAACTCCCCGACTATCTGCCGGCAGTGCTGGAGTTCGTCTCGACGCAGCCGCCGCGCGAGGCACGCGCCTTCCTCGGCGAGATCGTCCACATCCTGAACGCGATTTTTGGCGCTTTATGCAAGCGCGACAGCGCCTATGCCAGCGTGGTGGGCGCATTGATCGAGCTCGCCGGAGAAAAGGCCCAGCCGGTCGAGCCCGCCGCTGACGAGACGTTGGACGAGAGCTGGGCCGAACCGCCGGTGTTCGACGGCTGTTCTGCCAAAGGCCAGGCCAGGCCAGGTCAGGCGCAGCCGATCCACGTCGTCCGATCCATCCGCGCGACGGGTGCCAACGCCGACCCACTGCCAGGAGGGGCCGCATGAACCCCGTTTTTTCTTACCTGCACTACTTCTTTTTCACCGTCTATCCGTACATTTGCATCGCGGTGTTCCTGATGGGCAGCCTCGCCCGCTTCGATCGCGATCAATACACGTGGAAAAGCGACTCGTCGCAGATGCTGCGCACCGGCACGTTGCGCTGGGGCAGCAACCTGTTCCACATCGGGATCCTGTTCCTGTTCTTCGGCCACGTCGTGGGGCTGCTGACCCCGCACTGGTTCTACGAGGGTTTCATCAGCGCGCCGGCCAAGCAACGCATGGCCATCTACTCCGGCGGTATAGCGGGACTGATCTGCTTCGTCGGCTTGAGCCTGCTGCTGTACCGTCGCCTCGTCGACCCGCGCATCCGCCTGACCAGCCATCGCACCGACATCGCGATCCTGATCATCCTCTGGGTGCAGTTGGTTCTCGGCCTGGTCACGCTGCCATTCTCGTACGAACATGCGGACGCCAGCGCAATGCTGATCCTGGCTGACTGGTGCCAGCGGATCGTCACCTTTCGTCCCAACGCCGACGCACTCGTCGCGCTGGACTGGCCCTACATGATTCACCTGATTCTGGGCATGACGATCTTCCTGCTGTTCCCGTTCAGTCGGCTGGTGCACGTCTGGAGCGGGTTTGCCAGCGTCGCCTACCTGTTCCGCCCCTACCAGGTGGTGCGCAGTCGGCGACTCAATGTGCCCCCCGGGCGCAACCTGCCGCGCCAACCCGGCGCCGGCGTTTGATGAGCATGGCGATGACGAGCGCAAGAGGCATCACCCCTGACGTGGCGCGCATCAATGGCGTGCCGCTGCACACGCAAGATGCCGCGCCGCCGCGGGACGAATTGCGCCAGCGGGCTTGCACGGAGCTTCTGCGCCAGGCCGCGCAGCGGGCCGGACTCCTGACCGTGGACGACGCCGCGTCGTCGGACGGCGTCATCAGTGAAACGGCTGCCAACGCGATCGAATCGCTGCTCGATCAGATGGTAAACACGCCCGAGCCGTCGGAAGAAGCTTGCCAGCGACACTACGCGGCGCACCAGGCCACCTACCGGACCGGCGAGCGCGTGCGGGCAAGGCACATCCTGTTCGCGGTGACCCCGGGCGTGGATGTCGTGGGACTGCGCAAGCGCGCTGAGACGGCCTTGCTGGACGTGCGCTGCCACGATGGCAAGACCAACGACCGCTTCGTCGATGCCGCCCGCGCTTCGTCCAACTGTCCCAGCGGCGCGCAGGGCGGGGATCTCGGCTGGCTGAGCGCCGCCGATTGTGCACCGGAG
>DASXLF010000653.1:0-13128 GCA_036496405.1 Steroidobacteraceae bacterium
GCGCACGTGACGCTGATTCATCGTCGCGATCGCCTGCGTGCCGAAAAAATCCTGCAGGACCGGCTCATGCAGCGCGCGCATGAGGGCAAGGTGAGCTTTGTCTGGCACCACGGCGTCGAGGAAATCCTCGGTGACGATGCCGGCGTCAATGCCGTGCGCGTGCGCTCGGCGGTGGACAACGCGTCGCGCGAGATTGCGGTCACCGGGGTATTCATTGCCATTGGCCATACGCCCAACACGGCTCTGTTCGCGGCCCAGCTGGACATGCACGGCGGCTATATCCGCGTGCGTGGCGGCAGTGACGGACTGGCCACGGCCACCAGCGTCCCCGGGGTATTTGCGGCCGGCGATGTGGCCGATCACATTTATCGCCAGGCCATCACCTCGGCCGGCTCGGGCTGCATGGCGGCACTGGATGCCGACAAATATCTCGAGCAGATCCCGCTCGCCGCAGCGTAGTGCAGCGCCGGACCCTCACGCGAATCACCGAGGTAGCCGCCGAGCAGTGGAATGCGCTCGCGGGTGACTATCCTTTCCTGCGTCATGAGTTCCTGGCGGCGCTGGAAGACAGCGGCAGCGCCAGCCCGGCCAGCGGCTGGACCGCGCAGCATCTGGTGTTGTTCGACGGGCAGGCACTGGTCGCGGCCGCACCGCTGTATCGCAAGACTCATTCCTGGGGTGAGTTCGTGTTCGATTTTGCCTGGGCGCGCGCGTTCGAGCAGCACGGACTGGAGTATTTCCCCAAGCTGCTGTGCGCCATACCGTTCACGCCAGCCAGCGGCCCAAGGCTGTTGTGCCGCCCTGGCCTGCCGGCACCGGCGCTGCGCGCCAGCCTGATCAGCGCCATGTGTGAGCGGGCGCAGACCGAACGGCTGTCCTCGGTGCACGCCTTGTTTCTCGATGAGGAAGCGCGCGCCGCCTGCGCCGCCGCCGGCTGGCTGCTGCGTCGCGACTGTCACTTTCAGTGGCACAATCGCGGCTACCGCGATTTTGACGATTTCCTCGGCGCGTTCTCCGCCGACAAGCGCAAGAAGGCGCGCCGCGAGCGCCGGCGGGTAGTCGAACAGGGAATTGATTTCCTGACCCTCGACGGCACGCAACTCAGCGAAGTGCTGCTCGAGCGCGTGTATACCTTTCACGCGCTGACCTTTCTGCGCCATGGACACACGCCCTATCTCACCCGCGATTTTTTTCTGCGCGTGGCGCGCAGTCTCGGCAAATCATTCTTCGTCAAGCTGGCGATGTGCGCCGGCCAGCCGGTGGCCGCGGCCGTGTTCTTCCGCTCCGCCGATACGCTTTACGGGCGCTATTGGGGCGCCGACGCCGACTATCACAGCCTGCATTTCGAGGCCTGCTACTACCAGGGCATAGACTACTGCATCGCCCATGGACTGCAGCGGTTCGAGCCGGGTACGCAGGGAGAGCACAAGATCGCACGCGGCTTCGAGTCGGCACTGACCTGGTCAGCGCACTGGATCGCCAACCTGCCGCTGCGGCGTGCCATCGGCGCCTACCTCGAGCGCGAGGGCCGAGCCATCGATGCCTACGCCAGCGATGCCGATGCCCACGCGCCGTACCGGCAGCAATGATCACCTGGCTGGCACCCGATGACCCGCCGGATCGCTTTCCGCCGCATGAGGCGGCGTTGCGCGAGCCTCCGGGCCTGCTGGCGGCGGGCGGCGATCTCAAACCCGAGCGGCTCATGGCCGCCTATGCCCGCGGTATCTTTCCCTGGTACTCGCCCGGCCAGCCGGTGCTGTGGTGGTCACCGGACCCGCGCGAAGTGCTCTGGCCCGGGGAGTTTCATCGCTCGCGCAGCCTGCTGCGGGCGTTGCGCACCCGCGGCTTCAGGCTGCATGAGGATCGCGATTTCAGCGCCGTGGTCAGCGCCTGTGCGGCGCCGCGCAGCCGCAGTCCCGGTACCTGGATAACCTCCGAGATGCACACCGCATATTGCCAGTTACACGCGCGTGGCTGGGCCCACAGCTATGAAATCTGGCGTGAGGAGACCTTGGTCGGCGGCCTCTACGGGGTTCGCCTGGGCCGGGTGTTCTTCGGGGAATCCATGTTCAGCCGCGAGCCGGATGCTTCGAAGGCGGCGCTGGCCGGCCTGGTGGCGCGCAGCGGCGCGCTGGGCATCGAGCTGATTGACTGTCAGTTGCCATCCGCACACCTGCGCAGCCTGGGTAGCCGGCCCATTGCGCGCGGGGAGTTTCTCGCGGTTCTGGGCTGAGCGCGGCCAGGCGCTCATGCGCGTTGCATTGCCGCCCCCCTTTATGCGTAAATTCGCGCCCCAAAGGCCGCGCAGCGCAGCATGCCCAAAGAAGACGCCATACAAATGGAAGGTGAGGTCATCGAGACCCTGCCCAATACCACCTTCCGCGTACAGTTGAAGAACGGCCACGTCGTCACGGCGCACATCTCGGGAAAGATGCGCAAGAACTACATTCGCATACTCACGGGCGATCAGGTCACTGTGGAGATGACGCCCTACGATCTGTCCAAGGGCCGCATCGTCTACCGCGGCCGCTGACAGGCGCCAGCGATCAGGCGGTGACTTCCGCCTGAGTGGTAGGGACGCATTCCAGCGCCAGCGCGCTCTGATCGGCGTTTACCGAAACCCGCACCTGGCCTCCGCCCACCAGTTTGCCGAACAGCAGCTCTTCGGCCAGCGGCCGCTTGATGTGCTCCTGGATCACACGCGCCATCGGCCGGGCGCCCATCTTCGGGTCATAGCCCTTCTGCGCGATCCAATGACGCGCGGCCTCATCGATGCTCAGCAGCACGCCCTTGGGCTCCAGTTGCGCCTCCACCTCGATCAGCAGTTTGTCGACCACGCGCTCGATGGTCACCGCATCCAACGGCGCGAACTGGATGGTGGCGTCCAGGCGATTGCGAAACTCCGGCGAAAACAGCCGTTTCACCGCTTCCATGCCATCGCTGGCGTTGTCGGCGGTCATGAAACCGATCGAGCTGCGGCTCATTTCCTGGGCGCCGGCATTGGTGGTCATGACAATGATCACATGGCGGAAATCCGCCTTGCGCCCGTTGTTGTCGGTCAGCGTGCCGTGATCCATGACCTGCAGCAGCAGGTTGAACACATCCGGGTGCGCCTTCTCGATTTCATCCAGCAGCAGCACGCAATGCGGGTGCTTGGCGATCGCCTCGGTCAGCAGGCCTCCCTGGTCAAAGCCAACATAACCCGGGGGCGCGCCGATCAGGCGCGATACCGTATGCCGCTCCATGTATTCGGACATATCGAAACGAATGAACTCGATACCCATCGCCAGCGCCAGCTGACGCGTGACCTCGGTCTTGCCCACTCCGGTGGGACCGGCAAACAGCAGACTGCCCACGGGCTTGCGCTGATCGCCCAGTCCGGAGCGTGCCATCTTGATCGCCGAAGCAAGCGTTTCGATGGCCTGATTCTGGCCGAAAATGACCAATTTCAGGTTGCGCTCGAGGTTTTTGAGCAGGTCGCGGTCCGACGCCGAAACGTTCTTGGCCGGGATACGCGCCATGCGCGCCACCACATCCTCGATATGCGACACCTCGACGCGCGTTTCTCGCTCTCCGGCCGGCCGCAGACGCAGCCGCGCGCCCGCCTCGTCCACCACGTCGATGGCCTTGTCGGGTAGATGCCGTTCGTTGATGTGCCGGTCGGCGAGTTCGGCCGCGGCCTGCATGGCATCGTTGGAATATTCCACGCCATGGTGCTCTTCGAATTTCGGCTTCAGCCCCAGCAGAATTTCCACGGTCTCCGAGACCGACGGCTCGGCGACATCGATCTTCTGGAAGCGCCGCGCCAGTGCGTGGTCCTTCTCGAAAATCCCTCGGTACTCCTGGTAGGTGGTTGAGCCGATGCAGCGGATCTCGCCGTTGGCCAGCACCGGCTTGATCAGATTCGAGGCATCCATGACCCCGCCGGAGGCGGCGCCGGCGCCGATCACGGTATGGATCTCGTCGATGAACAGAATCGCGCCGGGCTGTTTCTTCAGTTCCGTGACCACCGCCTTCAGGCGTTTCTCGAAATCGCCGCGATACTTGGTGCCGGCGATCAACGCTCCCATGTCGAGCGCGAAGATGGTGCTGTCGGCCAGCACCTCAGGCACGCGGCCCTCGACGATCAGTCGCGCCAGGCCTTCGGCAATCGCAGTCTTGCCCACGCCGGCTTCGCCGACATACAGCGGATTGTTCTTGCGCCGCCGGCACAGGATCTCGATGGTGCGCTCCACCTCGAGCTTGCGCCCGATCAGCGGATCGATGCGTCCTTCCTGGGCCTGGGCGTTGAGGTTGATGGCAAATTTCTCGAGCGCACTGCCCGAATCGCTGTCACGCTCGCCCTCGATGGCGGCATCGTCGCGCTCCTTCTCGGCCTTTGGTTCGCCGGTGCGCGACAATCCGTGCGAGATGAAATTGACCACGTCCAGCCGCGTGACCTGCGCACGTGCCAGCAGGAACACCGCGTGGCTCTGCTTCTCGCTGAAAATAGCGACCAGCACGTTGACCACGCCGACTTCCTTTTTGCCGCTCGACTGCACATGGAACACCGCGCGCTGCAGCACGCGCTGGAAACCCAGCGTCGGCTGAACCTCGCGCTCCTCGCTCAGCGCAAGGCGCGGGGTGTTGGTCTCCACATGCTGCTTCAGATCCGCGCCCAGGCGTTCCAGGTCGGCGCCACAGCCCTCCAGGACTTCGCGTACTTTGGGGGCATCCAGAATGGCCAGCAGCAGATGCTCGACGGTAAGGAATTCATGGCGCGCGCTGCGTGCCTGATGGAAGGCCTGATTAAGGCAAAACTCCAGTTCGCTCGACAACACGGCTCCAACTCTCCAGCGGACGTTTCAGGCTTCCTCGAGCGTGCACAGCAATGGATGCTGATGCTCGCGCGAGTAACTGGTCACCTGTGACACTTTGGTCTCCGCGATTTCGTATGTAAAGACCCCGCAGACTCCTTTGCCCCTGGTATGCACTTCCAGCATCACCCGGGTTGCCGTTTGCCGGTCCATGGCGAAATAACGCTCCAGCACATCGACTACAAACTCCATGGGTGTGTAGTCGTCGTTCAGCAGTACCACCTGAAACAACGGTGGCTGCGCGGTTTGCGGCGGTGCCTCTTCGACCGCGACACCGCTATCGGGGCGATTAGATTCTTTGTGCTGCGTCACGCCAAAGCTGCCCCGTCACAAAACCGCAGTGCCGCTGCAGCACCTCTGTCACCGAAGTCTAATCCACTGCACGACGGCGGTACATGTCTGCCCATGCCGCACGGGCCTGTCGGCAATGGGCGACGTATGGAACTAAAAGAATTTAACCGAAACAAATACTTGAGAGGCCCAACGACCGCGCCTTATCATGTCCTCTCGAGCGCTTCTCTGGGAGTGTAGTATTTAGTGAGCGCTGCAGCTTGGGTTGAAGAATTAAAGACCGGACCGGGATGGTCGCGGCTGCTCGAGCAGCGCGGGGCCCAGTTGCTGGTCGTGGCGCTATTGATCGCACTGGCAGTGGACTGCGCCCTGATCCTGACGCGCTCGCTCAGTCAGTTGTCGGCATCGGCCGGCGGCAGTGCGCCGATCGCGACGCCGCTGCCACGGCCGGCCGCCAATCCCACGGTTGAACTGGCCACCATCGTCAACGCTCACCTGTTCGGCCAGTCCGGCGCCACCGCGGGGGGCCAGGCGCCGCAGACCACCATGCCACTGGTACTGGCGGGGGTGATCGCCGACAAGGATCCGTCCAAGGGTCAGGCCATAATCGGCGACAGCGCCGCGGTCGGCAAGCTATACGCAGTCGGGGCCATGATCAGCGGGGGTGCGCGCCTGCATGCGGTCTATGGCGATCGCGTACTGCTGGAACGCAACGGCGCCCTCGAGACCCTGATGCTGCCGCGGACCGCACCCAGGAGCGGCGCCCCGGTGATTGCCCCGGCCAATACCAAGGTCAGTACCCTGCAGGACAACGCCACGGTGCTCGCCGGCCTGGTGCGGGTGCAGCCGGTGTTCAACCAGGGCAAACTCACCGGCTACCGCATTTTCCCCGGCGGCAGTCATGGCAGTGCCACTTTCAACCAGCTGGGATTACGGGCCGGGGATCTGATACTCGCGGTCAATGGCACCCCCCTGGACGATGCCGGCAAGGCCATGGAAGTGCTGCAAACCCTGTCCTCCTCGGCCAGCGCTACGGTGACCGTGTCACGCAATGGCCAACCGCAGGAAGTCAATCTTAATCTTGCGACCCTGAGCACTGACGTGGAGAACGCCAGCACCGACAATGCGGCGGGTACGACTACCCCGGCGCCCACCTTTGTTCCGGGCGTACCACCACCCGGCATGCGCGGCCGTCTGGGCAACATGGGGTCGCCTGTGCACGGCGCCGCGCCGCCCAGCCCGGCGGCGGGCAGCGAAAATTCGACTGGCGGCGATGCGCCAACGACAGGAAACGAGAAGTAATGTTCCAAAGCACACCGATCGCTCCGGCGTCGCGGATGCAGCGCCGCTTCGCAGTCGCGCTCGCCGCACTGGCGCTGAGCGCGCTGGTTTGGGCCGAACAGCCGGCCAGCCAGAGCAGCAGCCAGCGCATCACGCCCAACTTCAAGGATGCGGACATTACGCAGATCATCGAAGCGGTCAGCATGGCGACCGGCAAGAATTTCATCGTCGACCCCCGAGTGCGTGCGCAGGTCACGATGCTGTCGTCGACCGCCATGACCCCGGACCAGTTCTACCAGGCCTTTCTGGCCATCCTGCAGGTGCATGGGTTTGTCGCCATACCGGCCGGCAACATCATCAAGATCGTTCCCGACGCCAATATGCGTCAGTACGCGGGCGATGACCTGCCCGAGCACGTCAGCTCCACTTCGGATGAGATGGTGACGCAGGTGCTGGCGGTGCAGAACATCAGCGCCGCGCAGCTGGTACCGGTGCTGCGGCCGCTCATGCCGCAGAACGCACAGCTCTCGGCGGTGACCGGCGCCAATATCCTGATCCTCTCGGATCGCGCCAGCAACGTGAACCGCATGATGCGGATCATCGCCCGCATCGATCAGGTCGGCAGTTCCGACATCGATGTGATTCCCCTGCAGAGCGCCACCGCCGCCGATACCGCGCGCGTGCTGACGACGCTGCTGGCGCAGACCGGTGAGGCCTCCGCGGGCGTCAAGATCGTCGCCGACGATCGCTCCAACAGCATCCTGGTCAGCGGTGACGCCGCGCTGCGCCTGCGCATCAGAACCCTGGTGACGCATCTGGATACGCCGATCGACACCGGCACCACCACCCAGGTGCGCTACCTGCGTTATTCGGATGCCGAGGATCTCGCCAGCCGGCTCAAGGAGCAGTTGTCCGGAACGGGCGCCTCGGGCTCCGGTTCGACCATGAACAAGCTGCTGGAGCGTAACAACGCCAATTACCAGCCCACCCCCAATGCCCAGGGCAATACTACCCGTCCCGCGAGCACCGAGAATGCGGCTAACGCCAACGCCGGGGGCAGCGCCACGCTGTCGCTGGCGGGCGGAACAGCCACGATCTGGGCTGACAAGGCCACCAACTCGCTGGTGATCACTGCCGGGCAACGCACCCTGCGTGCCGTCAACGCCGTCATCGACAAGCTCGACATCCGGCGCGCGCAGGTGCTGGTGCAGGCCATCATCGTCGCGGTGTCGGTCGATAAGACGGCCGACCTCGGCGTCAACTGGGCCGTAGATGCCGCGGCCACGGGTATCGGCGTGGGCGGCTTCATCGCCCCGGTCGCCGGCAGCTCGATTGTTGATCTGCTCAACGATGCGCAGAACCCGACCAATCTGGCCAGCAACCCGCCCACCGGCACCACCATCGGCATCGGCAAGCTGACCGCCAGCGGCATCAACTTCGCCGCCGTGCTGCGCGCCCTGCAAAGCGATGTGCGCACCAACATCATCGCCACGCCGCAGGTGGTGACGCGCGACAATCAGGAAGCGAAGATGGAAGTGGCACAGGAAGTGCCGTTCCTTACCGGCCAGTACTCGACCACCAATGGCACCGGTAGCGCCTTTCAGACTATCGAGCGCGAGGAGGTCGGTACCATCCTCACCGTGACGCCCACCATCAATGAAGGCGACGCGGTGCTGCTCAAGCTGCAAATCGAAAGCTCGAGCCTCGCCGGCGCGAGCGCCGGCGCGGTCGATCTGATCACCAACAAGAACGTGATCACCACCAGCGTGCTGATCAGGGACGGCAATACCCTGGTGCTCGGCGGCCTGATCCAGGACAACGTCACCAATAACGACACTTCGGTGCCATTTCTCGGACACCTGCCGATCATTGGCGAGCTGTTCCGGGCTCGCAATACCGACAAGACCAAGACCGACTTCCTGATCTTTCTGCAGCCCCATATCCTGCGCGATGATAAGCAGGCGGCCATCGAGACCGACGCCAAATACAACTACATTCGCGACGAGCAGCGCCAGCTGAACAAGAATCAGGACGCGAAGCTGCCGCTACTGCCGTTTCAGCCGGCCGATGTGATGCCGGAGATCCACAACGGCGCCACCCAGGGCGGCGTGCTTGGTGCGGGCGATATCGGTAACAGCGCGGCCGACCTGCCGCTGGCCCCGGCACCTGCCGGCTCACCCGGCGCCAGCGGCGAGCAGGCCGAACCGGTCATTCCGGCCGGTCCCGCGGATCCCACTATTACACCCCCGCCCGCCAGCGGAACTCAGCCGTGAGCGAAGTGGCCGAACGCATCCAGCAAAGCGATGCGCGGTTGCCATTTACCTTCGCGCGTCGCCACGGCGTGCTGGTGCGCAGTATCGAGGGCGGGGTCGCCGATTGCGTCTATCGGCTGCCGGCATCGCCCATGGCGCTGGCCGAGACCCGGCGCTACCTGCAGTTGCCGTTGAAACTCACGGCGGTCACTAGTGAAGAATTCGATGATCTGCTGCGCAAGACCTACGAAGGTGGCGGCGAATCGATGCAGATTGGCCTCGAGGATACGACCGATCTGGCGCACCTGGCGCAGGAGCTGCCTGAGCAGGCGGATCTGCTCGAGAGCGATGACGATGCGCCGATCATACGGCTGATCAACGCAGTGCTGACGCAGGCGATTCGCGAGAACGCCTCGGACATCCACGTCGAGCCGTTCGAGAATCGCCTGGTCGTGCGCTTCCGGGTCGACGGCATATTGCGCGAGGTTCTGCAGTCCAAACGCGGCGTCGCGCCGCTGGTGGTCTCGCGCATCAAGGTCATGTCCAAGCTCGACATTGCCGAGAAACGCCTGCCGCAGGACGGGCGCATCAGCCTGCGCATCGCCGGCCGCGCCGTGGATGTGCGCGTCTCGACCATACCTTCGGGCCACGGCGAACGCGTGGTGCTGCGACTGCTCGACAAGCAGGCCGGGCGCCTGGACCTGGACTCACTGGGCATGGGGGAACACACCCAGCACCTCATCAATGACCTGATCCACAAGCCGCACGGCATCCTGCTGGTCACCGGCCCCACGGGTTCGGGCAAGACCACCACCCTGTATGCGGCGTTGGAGCAGCTCAACGACAACACCCAGAACATCATGACGGTCGAGGATCCGATCGAGTACTACATCGACGGCATCGGCCAGACGCAGGTCAATACCAAGGTTGAAATGACCTTTGCGCGTGGACTGCGTGCCATCCTGCGCCAGGATCCCGACGTAGTGCTGGTCGGGGAAATCCGCGACCTGGAGACCGCGCAGATCGCGGTGCAGGCCAGTTTGACCGGACACCTGGTGCTGTCCACCTTGCACACCAATACCGCCGCCGGCGCTCTCACGCGCCTGCGTGACATGGGCATTGAGCCGTTTCTGCTGTCGTCGAGTCTGGTCGGGGTGCTGGCGCAACGCCTGGTACGGGTGCTCAACCCCGAAACGCGCCAGGCGTTCCCGGCCGGAGAATATGAGCGGCGGCTGCTCGGCCTTACGGCCGATGAGCCCTCACCCACGCTCTACCGGCCCGGGCGCGATGCCGGCGGCGGCTATCGCGGCCGCACCGGCATTTATGAGCTCATCATCATCGACGACACCCTGCGCACCATGATTCATGACGGTGTGGGTGAGCATGACCTCGAGCGCTATGCGCGCAAGTTCACGCCCTCGATTCGCGACGACGGTCTGGCGCGCGTGCTCAAGGGCGAGACCACCATCGAGGAAGTCCTGCGCGTGACGCGCGAGGATTGAGTCCCTCGCGGGGTTAAACTCCGGCGATGGGAGCATTCGAATACAGCGCGCTCGATCAGGCCGGCCGCACGCGCAAGGGCGTGATCGAAGGCGACACCGCGCGCCACGTGCGCTCGCTGTTGCGCGAGCGGCAACTTCTGCCGGTCACCATCGAGGAAATCGCGGCGCAGGAGTCGCGCCGCCAGCGCCGCGGCGGTTTCAGCTGGCGACGTGGCGTTTCGGCCGCAGACCTGTCGCTGCTGACGCGACAGTTATCCACGCTGGTACGCGCCGGCCTGCCGCTGGAGGAGGCTTTGCTCGCGGTTTCGGAGCAGACCGAGAAACCGCGAGTGCAAAGCATCGTGCTCGGCGTACGCGCCAAAGTGGTGGAGGGCCATACGCTCGCGGACGGCCTGAGCGACTTCCCCAGCGTTTTCCCAGAGATCTACCGCGCCACCGTTTCGGCCGGCGAGCAGTCCGGGCATCTCGATACGGTGCTGGAACGCTTGGCGGAATACACCGAAACCCGCGAGCAGATGCGTCAGAAAGTCCTGGGCGCCATGCTGTACCCGATCGTGCTGACCATCATGTGCTTCTCGATCGTGTCGATTCTGCTGACGTATGTGGTCCCCAAAGTAGTGGACGTATTCGAGGCCAACAAGGCCAAGCTGCCGCTGGCGACCCAGGTGCTGGTGGCCGTGAGTGGTTTTCTGCGCGACTACGGCATCTACCTGCTGATCGCCATCGCCGTGGCGGTATTTCTCGGGTGGCGGGCGCTCAAAGCCCGCGCCACACGCTGGCGCTTTCACCGCCTGCTGCTGCGCCTGCCGGTGCTGGGGCGCATCGTGCGCGGCTTCAACACCGCGCGCTTCACCCGTACGCTGAGCATCCTGATGGCCAGTGCCGTACCGGTGCTCGACGCACTGCGTATCGCCGGCGAAGTGGTCACGAATCTGCCCATGCGCGACGCCATTGATGACGCGGCCGCGCGCGTGCGCGAGGGCGCGCCGATCGGCCGCTCGTTGGGCTCCAAGCACCTGTTTCCGCCGATGACCATCCATCTGATCTCGAGCGGCGAATCCAGCGGCCAATTGCAGGGGATGCTCGAGCGCGCCGCGCTCAATCAGGAACGCGAGCTCGAGGGACTGCTGGCGGCGCTGGTCGGACTGCTGGGTCCGCTGCTGATCGTCGGCATGGGTCTGTTCGTCATGGGCATCGTATTTGCGATGCTGTTACCGATTTTTGAGATGAATCAGCTAATTCGCTAACGACGGCGTTGCATCGGGATTTGTTTCGCATTATTTTCGGCGCGACAACGACTCAGACCTAAAGCCATGGGTGCAAATCCGGATTCAGACGAATTCGAAGAGGATGACGCGGACGAGGTCGTCGGCGACGATGATCTCGATTTAGACCGCGCCATCAAGGACATGGAAATCGCCAAGCGCCGCGCCGTCAAGGTTGGCGAACCGGCCTGGCGCCGGCTTGAGCAGCGGCTGGAACAAAAGCGCACCGCTGAATTGATCAGCGACATCGAAGACTACGATATCGGCGCGACGGACGAGCCGGCGCACGGCGAATTCCTGGGCGAAAAAGCACACCGCCGCTAGGCAGTCCCACCGCTAGACAGCCTTGGCCTTGCCCGCTATGGCCCTGCCGCCGGCAAAGCCACTGCCGCGGCGCAAAACACCGACCACTACCCCTTCGATCAGTAGCGCTTCGTGCCTGAGATCCACCCGCATGGGTGCGAACTCGGCATTTTCCGGCATCAACCAGACGACCGTGCCTTCCTGCCGATAGCGTTTGACGGTGACTTCATTCTCCAGACGCGCGACCACAATCTGACGATGACGTACCTCGCTGGTGCGATGAACGGCCACCAGGTCGCCGTCCAGGATGCCGGCATCCTTCATGCTCATGCCCACGACCTTGAGCAGATAGTGTGGCCGCGGTTGAAACACACCCGGGTCGATCTGCAGATGCTCAACAATGTTTTCCTCCGCAAGGATCGGACGACCAGCCGCCACTGCACCGATCAGGGGCAAGCCCATCTGTTCACGCAGCGTGTCGTGAAGCTGAATACCGCGTGATGCCCCGGGCAGGAGCTGGATGACCCCCTTACGCGCCAAGGTACGCAAGTGTTCCTCGGCGGCATTGGGCGAGCGGAATCCCAGTTCGGCGGCAATTTCGGCGCGCGTTGGCGGCATGCCAGTCTCGGCGAGGCTGCGCTGGATGAAGCGCAGCACTCGTGTCTGGCGAGAGGTAAGATCGGACATACTGTAATTATATACAGTGCGCGCGGCGCCCGCAATCCAACACAGCCTATTCGCGCAATGTTGCCGGCATTTGATAGTCGAGCTGGAAATTACGAGCGGTGCTAAACGCACACAATTAGCGCAAGTTCATGGCTGATTGTCGGCACCGGCCGACAAGCGAATGCGCGTTTGCTATTGCATTCATAGGTTAAATTTGGTCAAGTTGGCAGCCGCAAAATTGCGCCGCAGCGGCAACGCTCGGTGCGATGCGGTTTTATCCTGTGCAAGTCAAAGGGGATTGAGTATGAACAAGAGTATCGTTGTGAAGCTGGCCGCGGCCGTTGCGGTCGTTGCTCTCGCCGGCTGCACTGACCTCAAGCCGCTTCAAGCTGAAGTAGACGGCCTGAAGCAGCAGGTCAGCAAGCTGCAGTCGGATGTCGAGGCAGCGAAGTCGTCGGCTGATTCCGCTTCGCGCGCGGCCAGTGCAGCCCAGAGCACTGCCAACCAGGCCAACACGACTGCCCAGGGTGCCCAGAGCACCGCCAACCAGGCGCTGTCGGCGGCGCAGGCTGCACAGTCGTCGGTCGATGCGACCAATGAGAAGATTGATCGCATGTTCAAGAAGTCGGTTTCCAAGTAAGACCAATCGACTCGGGCCTGAGGGCGCCGCGATAAGCGCGGCGCTCTCTCGAATCAAGGGCGCCACTACCGG
>DASXLF010000654.1:0-1554 GCA_036496405.1 Steroidobacteraceae bacterium
TCTTCCAGGCGATCCGGCTCAACATCGATTTCCAGATCGCCGAGCTGGAGCTGCTGTCTCCGGAGTGGGCGTTCCTGCGCACCAACTCGACCGGGCAAATCACGATCGCCGCCAACGGCGCCGTGATCCCCGAAGGCAACCAGGAGCTGTTCCTCCTGCGCAAGGCGCATGGGCACTGGAAGATCGCCCGCTACGGCTTCTCTTCGGTCCTGCAGGCTGCGAAGTAGATGGTCATGCCGCCTCGATGAGTTGTGGCACGTGCTGCTGGCAAAAATCGAGGTAGGCCCGGACGATCGCGGAAGGATGGCGATGCGACGGGTACAGCAGATTGATCTGCTGCTCGGGCATTGGATGGTCGGGCAACAGTGCGATCAACTGTCGCTCGCGAATCGCGTTCGCGGCAAGAAACGGCGGCAGCTCGGTGACCACCTCGCCGGCGAGCGCACGGCTTCGAAGATGCGCGTAGTCGTTCGTCGACAGCACCGTCTTCGATTCGAACACCCTGTCGCCCAAGCACCATGCATTGGCGTTGGCACCTACGCTCCAGGCCGCGCAGGGATACCGATGCAGGGCATCGGGTGACTCCGGCAGGCCGAGTCGTTCGACCAGCAATGGGCTGGCCACCAGCACGTGGCGATACGTCACCACATGCCGCGCCACCATCGCTTCGTGGGCGATCGTGCCCACGCGCAGCGCCACATCGATGCCGTCTTCGATCAGGTCGACACGCCGCTCGGTGGTGTAGACATGCACCCGGATGTCCGGGTAGCGCTGGCGGAAGCTTGCCAGCAATTCCCACCACGGCTCGAACATCGGCGGCAGCGACAGGCGCAAGCGCCCCTTGAGCCGCGCCTGGTCGCTCATCACCGCCTGTTCGCCTTCGACCAATGCCTCGATGCCGCGGCTCGCGTGTTCGTACAGCCGCGCACCGGCATCCGTGAGCTTGGTGCCACGCACCGAGCGCTCCAGCAGTTGCACCCTGAGTTGCTGCTCAAGCTCGCGAACCTGCCGGCTGAGTGTGGCCAGCGGAATGCCGAGGCGGTCCGCCGCGGCCGACAGGCTGCCGGCCTGCACCACGCTGACGAACATCTGGGCGGCATTGAGGTTCATGGCTCGCTCGCTCCTATCAACTGCGAGAGGGACGTTACCAGCAATGCGTATTCCCTTCCAGAAGTGGATGGAAGAAAGTCTCGACACGGCGCTGCATCGCAGGGCCCCAATGACAAAGGCAACCCCGATGAAAGCGTATGTGGTCGAACAGCCCGGCGGGCCGGAAGTGCTGCAGTTGCGGGACATCCCATCGCAGGAACCCGCGGCCGACGAGGTGCAGATCCGTGTCCGCGCGTTCGGCCTCAACCGCGCCGAAGTCTATTGGCGCGCCGGCCAGATGGGCCCGATCAGTGCGCCGCGCGTGCCCGGCATCGAGGCCGTCGGCGAGGTCATCCACGATCCCGCCGGCACGTTTCGCACCGGCCAGCGTGTGGCGACGGCGATGGGTGGCATGCAGTTCGCCCGCAACGGAAGCTATGCCGAACAGGTGACGGTGCTGCGCAG
>DASXLF010000655.1:0-9658 GCA_036496405.1 Steroidobacteraceae bacterium
GCGCGCGCAGGCTTCCGCAGCCTGCACTGGAATCCACCATGGACGCTGGCCCTTGGTGGTCTGATCGTGGGCGTGATCTCGGTGGAAGTGCCGTGGGTCTGGGGCAACGGCTTCAGCGTCGTCAACGATATGCTCAACGACAAGCTGCCGCTGGATCTGCTGGCGGTGGTGCTGGTAGCCAAGCTGATCAGCACCGCGGCGACGGTGGGGTCGGGCGCCGCTGGCGGCATCTTGACGCCGACGTTGTTCATGGGCGCAGCCATGGGCGCGCTGTTCGGCGACACCGTGCACTTGATTGATCCCACATCGCAATCACAATTGGCCGCCTACGCCGTGGTGGGCATGGGTGGCTTTCTCGCCGCCACCACGCATGCGCCGCTGACCTCGATACTACTGATCTTCGAAATGACCCTGGATTACGAAGTGGTGCTGCCATTGATGCTGGCCTGCGTGACCGGGCACTACGTGGCGCGCATCTACCGTCGCGGCGAATCCGTCTACACGCGCTCACTCACCGCCAAGGGTCCCGGGGACGAGGAGGAATGGCACTTGCGCCAGATCACCACCCTGATCCGGCCGCCGGCTTCGACCTTGCAACGCGATCAGCCGCTGGGTATGGCCCTGGAGGAAGCCCTGGCGCGCGGTGGCGCGCGTGCCTATGTGGTGGATGGTGAAAAACAGCTGGTGGGCCAGCTCGATCCGGCAGCGCTGGCGCGCGAATCGCGATCGCAGCCCATTGCACCGGCGGTCACGGTTGGAGCGCTCATGGAGCCGCCGCCGCCGACGCTGACGCCGGAGATGCTGCTGGGAGATGCGCTGGACGTGTTCATCGCCCACCGCTGCAAGCGTCTACCGGTGGTATCCGGGCATTGGAGTCCGGTGCTGCTCGGCGAGGTCTCGCGTCACGACGTCCTGCTGGCACTGCAGGATCGCATGACCGAGCGTTCCGAGCGCGGCGCCGTGGCCTTGAGGGACTAGCCCTCGAAGAACCCCATCTTGACGCCGGCGAGCTGGATGACGTCGTTGTCCGAGAGCTTGCGCGCCTGGGCGCCAATCTTGGCGCCGTTGACGAGCGGGAAGTTCTCATCGCCCTCGGAATCGACGTGCACGATGAAGTAGCCTTCCGCGCGCCGCGTGATGGCCGCAACCTGCACGCCCGGCCGCCCAAGCGTGGTCAATGCCTTGGTCAGTTCCAGTTCGCGGCCGGCAAAGGCGCCGGATAACACCTGCAGCTTGGCCTTCTTGATCGCCGGCGCGCCATTGGCGAGCGCGCGGCGGGAGGCGGTGGTGCCGGCATCACTGACGGCGGCGCGTATGCGCTCCACCGGCCGCGCCGACGGCTGAATCACCATGGTCTTTTCAAACTCATCCTGCTGGGCCTCGTCGTCTTCGACGAACCGCAGTTGATGATGTCCCGCCGTGATCACATCGCCGTGTTGTAGCGCGTGCTTCTTGATCAGCTTGCCATTGACGTAAGTGCCATTGGTGCTGTTGAGATCCTCTAGAAACGAATCGTTGAGAATATTGATGATCAGCGAGTGATGCCCGCTGACGGCCGGGTTGTCGATGCGGATGTCGTTGTCCGGGAGCCGCCCGATGGTATAGCGCTCCTTGTTCATGTTGTATTCCGCGAGGACGGTGCTATCCAGACTCAGAATCAACCTAGCCATGTGCGTTTCGCCTCAAGTGGAGCTAAACCAGCCCAACATTTTGTCGAGTATTCCGCGGGGCGCGGGGAACGATTCCATGATCTCCGCCACAACGACCGAGATATTGTCCTTGCCACCATTGTCATTACCCAACTGGATCAGTTGTTTAGTGGCATTCTCAAGGTTAGCACCAAAGGTGCTCATGGTTAAGTGAATGTCTTCATCCTCGACCATGTCCGACAGGCCATCGGAGCAAATGAGATACAGGTCACCCTTCTGCACCGGGTGCTCCTGTACCTCGACATCGACGTTGGGTTCCACGCCCAGCGCCCGGGTCACATAGTTCTTGTTGGCCGCCCGCTGGGCCTCTTCGGGGGAGTAGAAACCGCGATCGACCAGTTCCTGCAGCAGCGAATGGTCCATGGTCATCTGCTCGAACCCGGCGCTGCGCATGCGGTACAGGCGTGAGTCGCCGACATGGGCGATCGATACCCGGTTGTCGAAGAACAGGGCACCGACCACGGTAGTACCCATGCCCTCGCACTGCGGCTGCGTGCGTGCAGTCTGAAAAATGATCTTATTGGCCCGCAGGATGGCGTCGCGCAGGATGATCGAGGCGCGTGCCAGGCCGGCGGCGGAGTCGTGGTTACGCAGATCCTCGCGTTCGACGGCGTCGCGCACCAGTCCGACACTGGTCTTGACGGCGATGCCGCTGGCCACCTCGCCGGCGTTGTAGCCACCCATGCCGTCGGCCAGGACCAGCAGGCCGATGTCGGAATCGTAGGCAATCGTATCCTCGTTGTGCTCGCGGACGCGGCCCGTGTCGGTCTGGCCAACGCAAAGCACCTTGCCCTTGAGGCTCATACGGCCTCGGGAACGCGGCATAAATTGCTTCTTGGTTGAATTTTGAACTGCGTCACACTTCGATCCGTGTCTTCAATGGCGTCCCCGCGCCTAATGTCCCTCAGGTCCCTGGCGCTCAGATACAGTGCGCTGAGGCTATAACTTAGCATCGCGGCAAGACCAATGCGCGGCTCCGATCACAATTGCGTGCCGGGGTGTAGCATGCCGTTGGGCGCTAGCCGGCGCTTATGAGACTCTCGAAATCGCATCCGTGGCGCGTACGCAAACCCTGTTCGTGTGTCGAACCTGTGGCGGTGAGGCCCTCAAGTGGCAGGGTCAGTGCGGCCATTGCAAGGCCTGGGATACGCTCGAACGCGTCACGGCAGTACGCTCGGGGGGTGATCGGCCCGAACCGGCACAGGCCGCCGGGCTTGAGATCGCCAGCACCGCGGCCACGGCATCGCCACGCATGTCGTTTGGCATGGCCGAGCTGGACCGGGTGTTCGGCGGCGGGCTGCTGCCCGGTTCGGTGACGCTGCTGGGAGGCGAGCCGGGCATCGGCAAATCAACCCTGCTATTGCAGGTAGCTGCGGGGTTGTCACGGGAATTGCCGATTGTCTATGCCAGCGGCGAGGAGTCCGTGGCGCAGGTGGCACTGCGGGCGCAGCGGCTGAAACTGCAGGGCGCGCAGTTGGCGCTGGTGGCTGACAGCTCGCTCGATGCCATCCTGAGGCTGGCCGGCGAGCATCGTTGTGCCTTGCTGGTGATCGACTCCATTCAATCGATTCGGCTTGACAGCGCCGAGTCCAGCGCCGGATCGGTAGTGCAATTGCGCGAATGCACGGCCGCCTTGGTGCGCTACGCCAAGAGCGGCGGCGGCGCAGTCATGATCGTGGGCCACGTGACCAAAGACGGGGCGATCGCCGGACCCAAGCTGCTGGAACACATGGTGGACACGGTGCTGTACTTCACCAGCGACACCGCCAGCCGCTATCGGCTGCTGCGCGCCACCAAGAACCGCTTCGGTCCGGTCAATGAGCTGGGCTTCTTCGCCATGAGCGAGGCCGGGCTCAGGGAGGTGCGCAATCCTTCCGCCATCTTTCTCTCCCGCCATGCACAGCCGGTCCCCGGCAGCGTGGTGATGGTGGCGCGCGACGGCGGGCGGCCGCTGCTCATCGAAGTGCAGGCGCTGGTCGATCGCAGTCGCTCCAATGCCCCGCGTCGGGTGGCGCAGGGGGTCGATGCCAATCGACTGTCGATGCTGATGGCCATCCTGAGCCGGCACGCCGAACTACCGCTGGCCGACTACGACGTGTTCGTCAACCTGGTCGGCGGTATCGAGATCACTGAGACCGCCACCGATCTGCCGCTGGCATTGGCACTGGCCTCCAGTCTGCGCGCGCGCGCCCTGCCAGCGTCACTGGTGATCTACGGGGAACTCGGACTCACCGGCGAGGTGCGTCCCGTGGCCTACGGCGAGGAGCGGCTTCGTGAACTGGAGAAACTGGGTTTCACGCGGGTCATATTGCCGCGCGAGAATCTGCCGCGCGCCGAGATTCCGGGACTGACGTTGTTGGGGGTGGCGAGCATCGGCGAGGCCATGGCGGCAGCCTTTGCCTAGGCACTGACCGCTTGCGGCGGCGGCGCCAGCCGCACGCGCACGGTGCGGATGGCATTGTCGGCGATCTGCAGAATCTCGAACTCGTAATTGCCAATGCGCAATGCCGTTCCTGGGGTGGGAATGGTTTCGAGTTTCTCCAGCAGCAGGCCGTTGAGCGTGCGTGGCCCGAGCGCCGGCAATTGCCAACCGAGCATTCGATTGAGCGCGCGGATCGTGGCACTGCCATTCACCAGCCAGTTGCCGGCGGCGTCGCGGCTGACATCCTTGTGGGTGACCGCGGTCGGATCGGTGGTGAATTCACCGACGATCTCCTCCAGGATGTCCTCGAGCGTGACCAGACCGGCGATATCCCCGTATTCGTTGACCACGAAGGCCAGCCGCCGGCGCGTGCGCTGAAACTGCGCCAACTGCTGATTCAGTGGCGTGCCTTCGGGCACGTAGTAGGGCTCGCGCGCCTTGGCCAGTGCCATGAGCCGCTCGCGACTGAGCGTGCCGCGCGCCAGCTCCTGCGCTACACGCTTCATCTGCAGAATGCCGAGCAGATTGCTGAGAGTGCCGTCGTAGACCGGCAGGCGCGAGTGCGGGGTCTGGCGCAGGCGCTCGATGATGTCCTCCCAGTTCTGCGCGATGTCGATGCCCGAGATCTCCTGGCGCGGAATCATGATGTCATCGACGCTGACGCGCTCGAGATCGAGGATCGACAGCAGCATCTGACGATGGCGTTGCGGCACCAGTGCGCTGGCCTCCGCCACCACGGTGCGCAGCTCGTCCGTCGATAGTGCCTGCGTCGCGTGGGTGCGGCGCGTGACGCCGATGAGGCGCAGAAATCCCTGGGCCATGTGGTTACTGACCCAGACCACCGGCGTGCTGACCCACAGCAGCACCAGATAGATGTAAGCCGAACCCAACGCCACACTTTCGGAATGCACCGCGGCAAAGATCTTCGGCGCCAGCTCGCAGAACACGATCATGACCACGGTCAGCACGATCATCATCAGCGGCAGCGCCAGGGGATGGCCGGTGCGCTGTGCCAGCAGCGTTGCGACCGTGGTGGCAGCCACGCTCGCGAGCGCGAGGATCACCAGATTGGCGCCCAGCCAGCGATCGGGCTGTGCCAGCAGTTTCTCCAACAGGCGCGCGCGGCGCTCGCCCAGGCCGGCTCGATGGCGGATGCGGTAGCGATTGACCGACAGCATCGCCACTTCGGTGCCGGCGGAGAAGGCGATCACGAACAGCAGTGCCAGCAGGATCAGTACCAGAACGATCGACGGCGCATTGTCCACCGGGTCTTTATAATGGGTCACCCGATAGCTGTATAGGGCGGCGCGGCCGCACTTTCGCACAATGTTCGACAAACTGACCGAACGGCTGGCCAGCGCCGTGCAGAGCCTGCGCGGACGGGGCCGCGTTACCGAAGACAACGTCGCCGAGACTCTGCGCGAGGTGCGCATGGCGCTGCTCGAAGCCGACGTGGCGTTGCCGGTGGTGAAGAGCTTCACCGACGCCGTCAAGGTGCGCGCGCTGGGTGCGGAAGTGGCCACCAGCCTGACGCCCGGCCAGGCATTCATCGGCATATTGCACCGCGAGCTGGTGGCGCTGCTGGGGACCAGCGCCGCCGGTTTCACGTTCAACGTACAGCCGCAGGTGGTGCTGCTGGCCGGTCTGCAGGGCGCCGGCAAGACCACCACCGCCGGCAAGCTCGCACGCTGGCTCAAGGAAGCGCACCGTCGCCGGGTGTTGCTGGTGAGCACCGACGTGCGCCGTCCGGCGGCAATCCTGCAGCTGGAGCGGCTCGCGCAAAGCGTGGGTGCCGACTTCTTTCCCAGCGCCGCAAGCGATGAGCCGGCGGCCATCGCCCAGGGGGCGCTGGAAGCCGCGCGCCGCGGCGTCTATGAGACGCTGATCATCGATACCGCCGGACGGCTGCACGTCGATGCCGAACTCATGGCCGAGGTGCAGGCCATCGATCGGGCCGCCGGCGCACACCAGCGGCTGTTCGTGGTCGATGCCATGGCCGGGCAGGACGCGCTCAACTCGGCGCGTGCATTCAGCGCCGCGCTCGAGCTCACCGGCATCATCCTGACCAAGGCGGACGGCGATGCTCGTGGCGGCGCGGCACTATCGGTGCGCTCCGTGACCGGCAAGCCGATCGTGTTCCTGGGCGTGGGCGAGAAGCTCGATGCGCTGCAGCCCTTCGATCCGGAACGCATGGCGACACGCATTCTCGGCATGGGCGATGTGGTGTCGCTGGTCGAGGACGTGCAGCGCAAGGTGGACGTCGACAGCGCCGAGAAACTGGCGCGCAAGGTGGCTTCGGGCCAGAGTTTCAATCTGCTCGATCTGCGCGAGCAGCTGGAGCAGGTGCGCAAGCTCGGCGGTCTGGGCGCGGTCATGGATAAACTGCCGGCACAATTGATGGGTCGGCGCGCGGCCTTGCCGGCCGATCAGGCCGACCGTGAACTCAAGCGTCAGATTGCCATCATCGATTCGATGACGCGCCAGGAGCGGCTGCGCTCGGGACTGATCGACGGCTCGCGGCGCCGCCGCATCGCCTCCGGGGCGGGCGTGCAGGTGCAGGATGTGAATCGCTTACTCAAGCAATTCATGGAGATGCAGAAGCTCATGAAGGGCATGAAGGGTGGCAAGCTGGGCCGACTGATGGCGGGCCTGCGTGGCGGCATGCCGCTCGGCATGCCCCGAGGGCGCTGAAGCGGCCGCCGGGCTGTTCATAAGCCTTTCATCTGCGGAGCATTTTGCGTAGAATCCGCGCTCTTTTTTGGGCCCTTACCGAACAACGATTATGGTCACAATTCGATTGACGCGCCGCGGCGCCAAGAATCAGCCCTTCTATCACGTGGTTGTCACGGACAGCCGCGAGCGGCAGGGCGGTTCGAGCCTGGAACTCGTGGGTTACTTCAATCCGGTGGCGCGCGGCAAAGACACGCGGCTGAAGCTCGACCTCGAGCGCATCGATCACTGGCTGCGTCTGGGCGCGCAGCAGTCCGATCGGGTGCGCTCGCTGGTGGCCAAGCATCGGCGCGAAGCCGCTCCAGCGGCCGCGGCTGCCTGACTCGATACCTCGCACTCGGCCGCATCGTCGCCTCTTTCGGACTGCGCGGCTGGGTCAAGGTGCTTTCGTACACCGACCCGCCCGAATCGCTGCTGCAGCATCGCCGCTGGCGCCTGCGAAAGGCCGGCGAGAGCAGCGAAGATCCGCAGCGGACGCTGGAGGTGTTGCAGGCGCAGTGGGATGGTCACGCCATGCGCGCGGCGCTGGCAGGAATCGACGATCGTGATGCCGCCGAGGCGCTGCGT
Organism: Steroidobacteraceae bacterium; assembly: GCA_036496405.1. Classification (GTDB taxonomy): domain Bacteria; phylum Pseudomonadota; class Gammaproteobacteria; order Steroidobacterales; family Steroidobacteraceae; genus FEN-1191. The sequence continues at coordinate 7,429 of DASXLF010000655.1, forward strand.
GAATGCGAGATTCTGATCGAGCGCGCGGCTTTGCCGGCCGCGGCCGAGCGAGAGTACTACCGCGAGGACCTGCTGGGTTTCACGGTGCGTAATGTTCAGGGCGTGGTGCTCGGGACGCTGCAGCATTTCCTGACGACACCGGCCACCGCGGTGATGGTGGTGCGGGGCGAGCGCGAATACGCGGTACCGGCCGGGCCGCCGCATTTGAAGCGCGTCGATCTGCAGCGGCGGGAGATCGAAGTCGACTGGCCGGCGGATTTTTGAGGGCGCGGTGCGCATCGAAGTCGTCACGCTGTTTCCGGCGCTGATCGCCGAGGCGCTGCGCTTTGGAGTGCTGGCGCGCGCGTTGGAGCGCGGGCTGCTGAGCGTGGGGACCGAGGATCCGCGGGCGCACACTTCGGACGCGCACCGCACGATCGATGACCGGCCCTATGGCGGCGGTCCGGGCATGGTGCTCAAGCCCGAGCCATTGTGCGCGGCGATTGCGGCGGCCAGGCGGCGGGTGCCCGAGGGCAGTATTCGAATTGCATTGTCGGCGCAGGGTCAACCGCTGACGCAGCAGCGCGTCGCGGAGCTCGCGCGCCTGCCGGGGATGGTGCTGGTGGCCGGTCGCTACGAGGGGATCGATGAGCGGGCCTTGGCGCTCGCGGTCGACCGCGAACTGTCGATCGGCGATTATGTGCTCTCGGGCGGGGAGCTGCCGGCACTGGTGCTGATTGACGCACTGGCGCGGCTTTTGCCCGGAGCGCTGGGCGATGAGCGCTCGAGCGAGCAGGACTCCTTTGGCGATGGCCTGCTGGATTGGCCGCACTACACGCGGCCGGAAGTGTATGAAGGCCGGCCGGTGCCCGCGGTGCTGAGTTCCGGTGACCACGCGGCGATCGCGCGCTGGCGGCTCAAGCAGAGCGTCGGGCGCACCTGGCTGCGACGGCCGGAGTTGATCAGCCGCCGGCCGCTCGATGCCGAGCGCCGGGCGCTGCTGGAGGAATTTTTGACCGAGCAGCGCGAAGGCGCGCAACGCTGAAGAGGAAAGAGATTATGAGCAACATTATCCGCACACTCGAAGCCGAGCGCATGACGCGCAAGGTGCCCGAGTTCAAGCCCGGCGACACGGTGGTCGTGCAGATCAAAGTGGTGGAGGGCGATCGCGAACGCGTACAGGCCTACGAGGGCGTGGTGATCGCGCGCAGCAACCGCGGCTTCAACTCCTCGTTCACGGTGCGCAAGGTGTCGCACGGGGAAGGCGTCGAGCGCACTTTCCAGGTGCACAGCCCGAGCATCAGCGAGATTGCCGTCAAGCGCCGCGGCAGCGTGCGGCGCGCGAAGCTCTACTATCTGCGCGATCGCACCGGCAAGGCCGCCCGCATCGAAGAAAAAGTCTAGCGCCCCGAGCGCCTGGCGCCGATGCATCCTCTCGGCCGGTTCCTCCACGGTCTATGGCGCGGCCTGGACGTGCTGCGGCGTTTCCTACACCTGCTGGTATTACTGGCGCTGCTCGGCATCGTGATCGGGGCACTGCACCAGGCCTCGCCGCGCCTGCCGGAGAAGGCAGCGCTGGTGGTGCGGCCCTCCGGCACCATCGTCGAGCAACTCAGCGGTGAGCCGCTGCAACGCGCCATCAGCGAGGCTCAGGGCGCCGGGGATCCGCAGACACTGCTGTGGGATCTGACCACCGCCATCCGTGCCGCCGCCAGCGATTCGCGGATCGGCGCGCTGCTGATCGATACCGATGACATGGACGGCGCCGGCCAGGTCAAGCTCGAGGAACTGGCGGCCGCCATCGCCGAATTCCGCCATAGCGGCAAGAAGGTCATCGCCGAAGGCAGCTATTTCCTGCAGAGCCAGTACTACCTGGCCGCGCAGGCCGACGAGGTGTACCTCGATCCGTTCGGGTTCGTGCTGCTGGATGGCTACGATCGCTACCGCATGTTCTTCAAGGACACGCTCGATAAGCTGGGCGTCGACATGCATTTGTTCCGCGCCGGCAAATTCAAAAGTGCGGCCGAGAACTACACGCGTCATGACATGTCGAGCGAAGACCGGCAGGAGAGCGAGGCCTATCTGGGTGCGCTCTGGCGTGGCTACTGCCAGGCGATTGCCGCCGCGCGCAACCTCAAGAGCGAGGCCATCGCGCAATATGCCGGCAACTATGTCGACGCGGTCACTGCTGCCGATGGCGATGCCGCCAAAGTGGCCCGCGACAGTGCCCTGGTCACCGATCTCAAGACCA
>DASXLF010000656.1:0-1585 GCA_036496405.1 Steroidobacteraceae bacterium
GGTGTTGCTCCTGTTTCTGCGCAACCTGCGGATCACCGCGATCGCAGTGGTGGTCGTCCCAACGGTGCTGTCGATCACGGTGGTCGTGCTTTACCTGCTCGGCATGAGCTTCGACATCATGACGCTGGGCGGCATGGCCGCGGCAGTCGGCCTGATCATCGACGACGCAATCGTGATGATCGAGCACATCGAGCGCCGGCTGGAGGACCTGCGCACCGAGCGCCAGCCAGGCGCCGTCGCAGAGCGCATTGGACACGCGGCCGCCGAGTTCCTTCGCCCGCTGGCGGGCTCGAGCGCGGCCACGCTCGTAATCTTTGCACCGCTGGCGTTCCTGTCGGGCGTCACGGGCGCGTTCTTCAAGGCGCTGTCGCTGACCATGGCGTCGGCACTGGCGATCTCGTTCGTGGTGACTTGGCTTGCGGTTCCTCTGCTGGCGCGTGGCCTCTTGAGAAGCGGCAAGGCGGGCAAGCAGGACCGCGTGACGCGTCGCTTTCGCGCAGGCTACCGCCGCTGGCTTCCTTCAGTGCTGGCGCGGCCCTGGTGGGTGCTGCTTGGGGCCGTGGCGCTGGTAGCTGCGGGCGCGCTCGCGTTCCAGCGCGTGGGTTCGGGCTTCATGCCGTCGATGGACGAAGGCGGTTTCATCCTCGACTTCCGCATGGCACCCGGCACGTCGCTGACCGAAACCGATCGCGTCGCGCGGCAGGTCGAAACCCTGCTGCAGTCCATACCGGATGTGCAAACCTTCTCGCGCCGCACCGCCACCGGCTTGGGCGGGGGCCTCAGCGAAAGCAACCAAGGCGACTTCTTCGTCCGCTTGAAGTCCGGGCAGCGCCGGCCCGTGCGGGACGTGATGCAGGAGGTGCGCTCGCGCATCGAACAGCAGGTGCCGGGGCTGAACGTGGAACTGGCGCAATTGATGGAAGACCTGATCGGCGACCTCACTGCCGTGCCCCAACCCGTGGAGGTCAAGCTGTTCGGCCCGGATCGTCCGACACTGGAAAAGGCAGCCAAGGACGTAGCGGCGCGTCTGGCAAAGGTTCCTGGCATCGTGGAAGTGCGCGACGGCATCAACCCCGCCGGAGATGCGATCAACGTCACCGTCGACCGTGTCAAGGCAGCGGCAGAGGGACTGGATCCCGACGCCGTCAATCGCACTCTGCAGACCTATCTTGCCGGCACCGTGACGTCGTCGTTCGCGCGGGGCAGCAACATGACCGACGTGCGCCTGTGGATTCCGGCGGGAGAGCGCGCATCCGATTCGCAGCTTGCGCAGTTGCCGGTGCGCGCGCCGGACGGGCACATGGTGCCGCTGGCACGCGTGGCAACCTTCCAGACACAGGTCGGCCAGCCGCAGATTGCGCGCGAGAACCTGAAGCCGATGGTGGCCGTGACCGCGCGCATCGAGGGCACAGACCTGGGCTCGGCCATCGTCGCCGTGAAGGAGGCGATGTCGCAGCCCGGCGCGCTGCCGGCCGGTGCCTATTACGAGTTGGGTGGCCTCTACCAGCAGCAACAGGTCGCGTTCAAGGGGCTGGTCCAGGTCTTTGCGGCCGCCGCCGCGCTGGTGTTCCTGCTATTGCTGTTT
>DASXLF010000657.1:0-7841 GCA_036496405.1 Steroidobacteraceae bacterium
CGCCCTGATCCGGCGGCACTTCAATGTGCGGCGCCAGCGAGACCTGGCTGCGCTGCGACAGCGCCATCTGGCGCAGCTGGTAGTCGAACAGTGTCGAGGTCTCCGACAGCACCCGCCGGTAGGTCAGCGCGCCGGCGAACAGTGAAGACCCTGCCACCAGCGCCAGCAGCGCCACCAGCAGCCGTGTGCGGATCGAGGTCATTCGCGCGGAACGAAGTAGCCGAGGCCGCGCATGGTGCGAATCGAGTCGCTGCCGAGCTTGCGGCGCAGGCTATGGATGTACACCTCCACCGCGTTGCTCTCGACCTGCGCGCCCCAGCCGTACAACCGATCTTCCAGCTGGGCGCGCGACAGGATGGCGCCGGGACGTTGCAGCAGCGCTTCCAGCACCGCGAACTCATGCGCCGACAACGCTACCGGCGCACCGTCGCGTTCCACCGTGCGCGTGGCCGGATTGAGGCTGATGCCGCCGAGCCGGATGCACGGATCGCCGCGGCCGTTGGCACGACGCAGTACCGAGCGCATGCGGGCGCCGACCTCATCGAGATCGAACGGCTTGACGATGTAGTCGTCGGCGCCGGCATCCAGTCCATCGATGCGATCCTGCAGCTCATCGCGCGCCGTGAGAATGATCACCGGCGTGGCGTTGCGGTGACGGCGTAATTCGCGCAATACAGTCAGACCATCGCGCTCCGGCAGTCCGAGATCCAGCAGCACCAGATCGAATTGCGACGACTGCAGCGCCGCGCCGGCGCTTTTGCCGTCAGCCATCCAATCAACGGTATAGCCATCCTGCCGCAAGGCCGTCTGCAGGCCTTGCGCGATCATGCGATCGTCTTCAACCAGCAGAACCCGCATGTGTGCCTGTGTCAGCGGCTGTCTGCCGCAGGCGCGAATTGCCGGTCAGCAGCCGCGCGCCACGGCCGTAAGTGAAGAATGCCCAGGACCAGTTCAGGTACACCACCACACGGCTGCGGAAATCCACCAGCAGCATCAAGTGCACCAGCGACCACGTCAGCCACGCGGGAAAACCCGTGAGCTTGAAGCGGCCGAAGTCGGCGATCGCATGCGAGCGACCAATGACCGCCATGGTGCCCAGATCGCGATAGTGAAACGGACCGGGCAGCTTTTTGCCGGCGATGCGTGCCTTGATCAATCGACCGACATAGCCACCCTGCTGCTTGGCCACCGGCGCCAGTCCCGGTAGCGGCCGGGGCAATCCGGCGCTGAAGCTGGCCACGTCCCCGATCGCGAAGATTTCCGGGAACCCCGGTACCGAGCAGTCAGCTTCAACCTCAATGGCGCCGTTGCGCGCCGCGGCCGCACCGATCCAGCGTGCCGCAGGCCGCGCTTCAGTGCCTGCGCACCACAGGATCAACCCGGCCTCGATGCGGGTCGAGCCCACCAGCAGTCCCCGCGCGTCGATCTCATGGACCGCCTCGCCCAGGCGTACTTCGACACCCAACGCCCGCAGTGCCTTCAACGAGTAATCTGACAGGTGTTGCGGAAAGGCTGATAAAAGCCTGCTCCCCGCCTCGCACAGCACGATGCGTGCCGAGCGCGGATCGATGCGCTTGAAGTCGCGCACCAGCGTCGAGCGTGCCAGCTCCGCCATGGTTCCGGCCAGTTCCACGCCGGTCGGGCCGCCGCCGATCACCGCGAAGGTCAGCAGGCGTTTGACCTGTGAGGGATCGGTCGATTCCTCGGCCCATTCGAAGGCGCTGAGCAGTTGCTCGCGAATCGACAGGGCATCGTCCAGGGTCTTGAGCACATGCGTGTACGCAGCCCACTCATCGTGTCCGAAAAAACTATAGGCGGCGCCCGTGGCCAGCACCAGATAGTCGTACGGAAGTTGCAGCCCATTCGCGAGTCGCACCATACGGGCGCTGCGATCCACACCGGTGACTTCCGCCATCAGCACCGTGGCGTTGTGAAAGCGGCGCAGAAGCGCGCGGCTGGCGGTCGCGATTTCCGCCGGCGACAGCGCCGCCGTGGCCACCTGGTACAGCAACGGCTGGAACAGATGGTGATTGGTGCGATCCACCAGCGTGATATCGGCGTCCACATGTTTCAACGCCTGCACGGCCGCCATGCCGCCGAATCCGGCGCCAATGACCACTACGCGTTTTCTCACCGCATTCACCACCAGTTACTCTCCCGATAGGCCATGCAGCCTCACTTTGCCGCCATACACCACGCCCACGCACGGGTTCATACCCAGGCCATAGCACAGTTCGGCGGGCTGGCCGATGCGCCACAATGCCAGATCGGCGCGCTTGCCGACTTCCAGCGTACCGCGATCCTGCAACACTCCGAGGGCGAGCGCGGCGCTGCGCGTGACACCGGCCAGTGCCTCCGGCGCGGTCAGCCCGAACAAGGTGCAGGCCATGTTGAGCATCAGCAGAATCGAGGTACACGGCGATGTGCCCGGGTTGCAGTCGCTGGCAATCGCCATCGGCACGCCGGCCTGGCGCAACAGCGCCACCGGTGGCGATTGCCCCTGACGCAGAGTGTAATACGCACCCGGCAAGAGCACCGCCACGGTGCCGGCTTGCGCCAGGGCGGCGACGCCGCCGGCACTCAAATATTCCAGGTGATCCGCGGACAAGGCCCCGGCGCGGGCGGCCAGCTCCGCGGCGCCGATATCGCCCAGCTGCCCGGCATGCAGATGGATCGGCAGTTGCAGCGCCTGCGCCGCACGCAGGAATTGCCCGGTCTCCGTCACCGAGAAGGCGATCGATTCACAGTAGCCATCCACGGCATCGGCTAAATCCGCCGCGGCGATTGCCTGCAGCCACGGACCGCAGACCTGGTCGATGTAACCCTGGCGGTCATGGGAAAACTCCGCCGGCAAGGCATGCAGGCCCAGGTAGGTCGTGCGCACGTTCAGTGGCAGGCGCCGGCCGAGCTCGCGGGCGATGGCGAGCAAGCGCGTTTCCGTGTCCAGATCCAGGCCATAACCCGACTTGATTTCAATGGTGGTGACGCCTTCACGACTCAGGGCTTCGGCGCGCGCCTCGGCAGCCGACAGCAGTGCCTGGCGCGACGCCTGTCGGGTCGCATTCACGGTCGCATGAATGCCGCCCCCGGAGTGCGCGATCTCCTGGTAAGAGACACCACGCAGCCGCTGCTCGAACTCGCCGGCGCGATTGCCGGCATACACCAGGTGCGTGTGACAATCGATGAGTCCAGGGGTGATCCATAGCCCGCGGGCATCAAACACCGGTATGCCATGGGAGGCGCTCTGGCTGCGCGCCTGCTGGGCCGGCCCGATCCAGGCGATGCGATCATCCTTGATCGCCAGCGCCGCATCGCTCATCGCTCCATATGCGGCTTCGCCGGGCTGCATGGTGGCCAGATTGCCGCCGATGAAAACGTGGTCCCAATCGGTATAGTCAGCCATATGCCCACATACCAGATGGATTCAGTGCTGACGTCGCAAGGCTGGATCCGCGATGCCACGATCACGGTTTGCGGCCAGGGAGTGATCGAGGCGCTGGCGGCAGACAGCAAGGGAGCGGCCACTGCCGCAGGCAGCGAACACATCGCCGGCACTGTGATTCCCGGAATGCCCAACGCACACAGTCACGCTTTCCAGCGCGCCATGGCCGGGGGCAGCGAAGCGCGCCTGAGCAATCGCGACAGCTTCTGGAGCTGGCGCCAGAGCATGTATCGCCTCGCCAATGAGATCGAACCGGCGGACCTGGAAATCATAGCCACGCAACTGTTCGTGGAAATGCTCAAGGCCGGCTATACATCGGTCGCTGAATTTCATTACCTGCACCGCCATTCCGATGGCACCGGCTATTCCGAGCCGAACGCCTTGTGGCAGGCCATCGACACTGCCGCGGACACGGCGGGTATCGCGCTCACGCTGCTGCCGACACTCTATCTTAGCAGCGACTTTGGCGCGCGAGCGCTGCTGCGCGAGCAGCGGCGCTTCGCTCTCAGCGTCGAAGAATTTTTGCGCGCCGTGGCACGGCGACGCAGCACGGCGGCACACGCGGGCGCCGCATTGCATAGTCTGCGCGCAGTGCCGCTCGCGAACCTGCTCGAGACGGTGGCGGGACTACGCGCCATCGATGCGCAAGCACCGATCCACATTCACATCGCCGAACAGATGCACGAGGTAAAGAGCTGCGTGAGCGCCACGGGACGGCGCCCGATCGAACTGTTGCTCGATACCGGCCTGGTCGGACCGCAGTGGTGCCTGGTGCACGCCACGCATGCCAGCCCCGCGGAACTCAATGCGGTAGCGGGCAGCCGAGCCACTGTATGCGTGTGTCCGAGCACCGAGGGCAATCTCGGCGACGGGGTATTCGATGCCGCGCGCCTGCTGGCGGCCGGCGGCCGCCTGTGCATTGGCTCGGACAGCCAGGCAAGCGTCGATCCGGCGGAAGAACTTCGCTGGCTCGAATATCAGCAACGTCTCAAACGCCGGCGCCGCGCGGTGCTGGCCAGCGATCATGAAACGCATACCGGTGCGCGCTTGTGGCGCGAAGCGGCACGATGCGGCGCCCAGGCGTTGGGACAGAACGCCGGCGCGATCGCGGTCGGTGCGCGCGCCGACTGGCTGGTGCTGGATGTGGATCATCCAGCGCTGGCCGGCGCGCGCGAAGACGGCCTGCTCGACCGGCTGGTGTTCGCCGGTGGTGCTGCGGCCATACGCGATGTGATGGTTGCCGGCCGTTGGGTGGTGAGGGCCGGCCATCATCCGGCAGAGGATGCGCTGGCACGTCGATTTAACCTGTGGATGCAGCGCCGCTGAGCGTGCGGCGCATTGACGGTAGCGGCCGAGAAAGCCTACCGTCACTGCATGCCCAGCCCGCCGCAGCCACGTCTGATCCGCGCCGCGCGCGGCCGGCAACTCAGCGCTCGGCATTGGACCACCGAAGCGCCGCTGCGCATGCTCATGAACAACCTCGATCCCGAGGTGGCGGAGAATCCCAACGAGCTGGTGGTATATGGCGGCATCGGCCGCGCCGCGCGTGACTGGAACTGCTATGACCGCATCGTCGAGACACTCCGGACGCTGGCGGAGCACGAGACGCTGCTGATCCAGTCCGGCAAACCGGTGGGCGTGTTCACCACGCACAGTGATGCGCCACGGGTACTGATCGCGAATTCCAATCTCGTGCCGCACTGGGCCACATGGGAACATTTCAACGAACTCGACCGTCGCGGCCTGGCCATGTTTGGCCAGATGACCGCCGGCTCGTGGATCTATATCGGCAGCCAGGGCATCGTTCAAGGCACTTTTGAGACCTTTGCCGAGATGGGGCGCCGCCAATTCGGCGGCCAGCTCGGCCACAAGTGGATACTGACTGCTGGACTGGGCGGCATGGGCGGCGCACAGCCGCTGGCCGCAACCATGGCAGGGGCCAGCATGCTTGCGGTCGAGTGCCGCCCAAGCGCCATCGCCAAGCGTCTCGACACGGCGTACGTCGATGTGCAGGCGCAATCGCTGGACGAGGCGCTGGAGATTATTCGCCGTGGGCAGCAGAACGCACGGCCGGTATCCGTGGCATTGCTGGGTAACATCAACGACGTGCTCGATACCCTGCTGGAGCGCGGGATTATTCCGGACGCGGTCACCGATCAGACTTCGGCCCACGATCCGGTCAATGGCTATCTGCCGCAGGGCTGGAGCCTCGAGCAATGGGATGATCGGCGCAGCACGGATCCTGCCGGCACGGCGGCTGCCGCCGCCCGCTCGATGGCGCACCACGTCGAATGCCTGCTGCGTTTCAAGGATTGGGGCAGCGCGGTATTCGACTACGGCAATAACATCCGCCAGCTCGCGCGCGATCAGGGCGTGATGCGTGCCTTTGATATTCCCGGCTTCGTGCCCGAGTACATTCGGCCGTTGTTCTGCCGCGGCGTCGGCCCGTTCCGTTGGGCCGCCCTGTCCGGCGATCCCACCGATATCGCCAGGACCGATGCCAAGGTCAGGGAATTGATTCCGGATGACGCGCAGCTGCATCACTGGCTCGATATGGCCAGTGCCCGCATAAAGTTTCAGGGGCTGCCGGCACGCATCTGCTGGTTAGGACTGGGTCAGCGACATCGTCTCGGACTGGCCTTCAACGACATGGTCGCCAGCGGCGAACTCTCGGCGCCCATCGTGATCGGACGCGATCACCTGGATTCCGGCTCCGTGGCCAGCCCCAATCGCGAGACCGAGGCCATGCGCGACGGCTCCGACGCGGTTTCGGATTGGCCCTTGCTCAATGCCCTGCTCAACACCGCCAGTGGTGCCACCTGGGTATCCATTCATCACGGTGGCGGCGTCGGCATGGGCTATTCGCAGCACGCCGGTGTGGTCATCGTTTGTGACGGCACACAAGCGGCGGCGCGCCGCATCGCGCGCGTGCTGTGGAACGATCCGGCCAGCGGTGTCATGCGCCACGCCGATGCCGGCTACGAAAGCGCCATCGAGTGTGCCCGCGCCAACGGCCTGCACCTGCCCATGGTCCCTTCGCCGTGAATGTGATCGAACTTCGGGCTGGCCTGCTGTCGCTCGCGACGTTGCGACGGATCCACGCGCTGCCGGCCAGCATCGAAGTCGCGGCGTACGATCGCCAGCGTGTGCTCGCCGCGGCGGATCTGGTGGACGCGATTGTCGAGCGTGGCCACGCGGCCTACGGCATCAACACTGGCTTCGGCCTGATGGCGCAGACCCGCATCGCCAGCGAACAGCTTGAGCTCCTGCAGCGTAATCTGGTGCTCTCGCATGCCGCCGGCGTCGGCGAGCCATTGCCGGATGCCGTGGTACGGCTGATCATGGCATTGAAGATCAACTCGCTGGCGCGCGGACATTCCGGCATCAGCCTTGGCGTGATCGAGACCCTTCAGGCATTGCTGGCCCACGAGATCTATCCGCTGATTCCGGGACAAGGATCGGTGGGCGCCTCCGGCGACCTGGCGCCGCTCGCACATTTGAGCGCGGCGCTGATCGGCGTCGGCGATGTGCGCCATCACGGCAGACTGCTGCCGGCGGCCGAAGGCCTGGCGCGCGCGGGATTGCTGCCCATCAAGCTGCGCCCCAAGGAAGGGCTGGCGCTGATCAACGGCACTCAGGTTTCGACCGCACTGGCACTGGCAGGTCTGTTCGGCGCCGAAGACCTGTGGGCCGCGGCGGTACTGGCTGGCGCCATGTCGGTGGATGCGCTCAAGGCCAGCGACGTGCCGTTCGATGAACGTATCCAGGAGACCCGCGGTCAGCCGGGCCAGATCGATGTCGCGCGCATCTACCGCGCACTGCTGTCCGGCAGCGCCATTCGCGCCTCGCACCTCGACTGTTCACGCGTGCAGGACCCCTACTCTTTCCGCTGCCAGCCGCAGGTGATGGGCGCGTGTCTGGATCTGATTCGCAATTGCGCGCACACGCTGCGGATCGAAGCCAACGCCGTGACCGATAATCCGCTGCTGTTCGTGGAACAGTCCGAAGTGCTCTCGGGCGGCAATTTTCACGCCGAGCCGGTGGCGTTCGCGGCCGACACGCTGGCATTGGCCATCGCCGAGATCGGCAGTCTGTGCGAGCGTCGCGTCGCCGTGCTGGTCGACCCCAAGATGAGCGGCCTGCCGCCCTTTCTGGTGGAAAACAGCGGCCTGAATTCCGGCTTTATGATTGCTCAGGTGACCGCTGCCGCTCTCGTGGCCGAGAACAAGCAGCTCGCGAATCCGTGCAGCACCGACTCCATCCCGACTTCGGCCAACCAGGAAGACCACGTCAGCATGGCCACGCATGGGGCGCGGCGGCTGGCGCCGATGCTGGACAACGCCGCGGCAGTGGTGGGCATCGAGCTTCTGGCCGCCGCTCAGGGCATCGACTTTCATCG
>DASXLF010000658.1:0-1913 GCA_036496405.1 Steroidobacteraceae bacterium
ATGACCGCATTGGCCGACCGCATCGACCGCCTGACCACGGCCATCGGCCGCGCGGCGGCGTGGCTGGCGCTCGCGATCGTGCTGCTGCAATTCGCGCTTGTTGTGGGCCGCTATGTGTTCGGTTTCGGCTCGATCTGGCTCGGCGAGACCGTGATCTATTTTCACGCCACGCTATTCATGCTGGCGGCGGCCTGGACGCTGCGCATCGGCGGGCATGTGCGGGTCGACGTTTTCTACGCCGAAGCTTCGCCGCGCACGAAGGCGCTGGTCGATCTGATCGGTGCGCTCATCTTGCTGTTGCCGTTCGCGCTGGTGCTGATCTGGCTGAGTGTGCCTTACGCGGCGCGCTCCTGGGTCATTCTCGAGCGTTCGCAGGAAACCAGCGGCCTGCCGCTGGTGTATCTGCTCAAGACGGTGATCCCGCTGTTCGCCGTGCTGATGGCGCTGCAAGGCCTCGCGCAGGCGATCCGCGCGCTGGCCGTGCTGAGGCCGCGCTGATGCCGCTCGCTGAAATTCTCGCCATCCTGATGGTCGTTGCCGTCATCGCTGCGCTGATGGCCGGCTATCCAGTGGCGCTGACGCTGGCCGGCGTGTCGCTGATGTTTGCGGCGCTTGGCCATGTGGCAGGCGTCATGGGTTTTGGAATTCTCGGCGCACTGCCGCAGCGCATCTTTGGTGTGATGACCAACGATGTGCTGCTGGCGATACCCCTCTTCATTTTTATGGGTGTGATGCTGGAGCAATCGCGCATCGCCGAGGATTTATTGGAGCGTATGGGCCGGCTGTTCGGTTCACTGCGCGGTGGATTGGGATTTTCGGTTGTGATCGTCGGCGCGCTTTTGGCCGCATCGACCGGTATCGTCGGCGCCACCGCAGTGACGATGGGCCTCATCATGCTCCCCTCGATGATGCGGCATGGCTACGATCCGCGGCTTGCCGCCGGCACGGTCGCGGCCTCCGCCACGCTGGCGCAGATCATCCCGCCCTCGACAGTGCTGGTCGTGCTCGGCGACCAACTCAACAATGCCTATCAGTCGGCGCAACTCGCCAAGGGCACCTTCGCACCTAATGTAATTTCGGTGAGTGACCTGTTCGCCGGCGCGATCATTCCCGGTCTGCTGCTGGTCGGACTTTATCTTTTGTATCTGATTGTGATGGCGGTGCTGCGGCCGGCCAGTTGCCCGCCGGTTGGCGAAGGCGTGCCTGCGATGAGCAGCCTTATCGAAGCGCTGCTGGCGCCGGTCGTGCTGATCGTCGCCGTGCTCGGCTCGATTCTCTTTGGTATTGCCACGCCCACTGAGGCCGCGTCCGTCGGCGCGGTCGGCGCCATGCTGCTCGCGGCGCGCAAAACAAGTCTCGCGAAGCTGCTGATGCCGGTGGTCGAGAAAACCACGCAGATCACCAGCATGATCTTTCTCATTCTGATCGGCGCGACCTTGTTCAGCCTGGTGTTCCGCGCGCTCGGCGGCGACATCATGGTGACGCGCGCGCTCTCGAATTTGCCCGGCGGCGTCAACGGCGCGGTGCTGGCTGTGATGCTGGCGATGTTCCTGCTCGGCTTCGTGATGGACGCCTTCGAGATCGTGTTCGTGGTGGTGCCGATCGTGACACCGGCGCTGCTCACTATGCCCGGCATCGATCCGGTCTGGCTCGGCATCATGATGGCGGTCAATTTGCAGACCTCATACATGCACCCGCCGCTTGGTCCCACGCTGTTCTACCTGCGCGGCGTGGCACCGGCCGAAATCACCACACGGCACATCTACGTCGGCATCATTCCGTTTGTGCTGATCCAGTTGTTCGCTTTAGTGGTGCTGTGGTTCGTGCCGGGGCTGGCGACCGCGTTGCCGCATGCGCTCTACCGGCACTAGGGCAACTCAGCGCCAATACCAATCGACGGCAACCCAGAGCCA
>DASXLF010000659.1:0-9895 GCA_036496405.1 Steroidobacteraceae bacterium
CGCCACCGGGCATGCCGGTGCCAATACCCGAATGGCCGCTGTGAAAGATCGCCGGCAGCTTGTGCTCGGCAATAACCTCGTAAAGTCCATAGGCCATGCGGTCGTTGGGGAAAAACCCCTGCGCTGTGGGATGAAACTTGAAGCCTTTGATGACACCCTCGCTGATCAGGCGCCGGGCTTCGCGCACACCCATGCGGCCCTTGTGCGGATCGATGCTGGCAAACGCCATCATGATGTCGCTGTTTTCGCGCGCCGCGTCGGCGACTTCCTCGTTGGGAATGCGCCGTACGCCCAGGTGCGATTCCGAATCCACCGTGAACATCACCAGGCCGATCTTGCGCTCGCGATAGTAGGCAATGGTTTCGGCGATAGTCGGGCGCTTTTTGTTGCCGGCCTTGAAATAGGCGCCCGCGGCCTCTTCATACGGCTGCCATTCGGGATCCGGATCCTGGCGGCAGGACACTTCGGCGTGCGTGTGCACGTCGATGGCGATCAACTGATCGAGTTTCATGGCTGCGCTTCCCTATTGGCGCCTTCCCAATCGGCAATGCTGCGTCCACTGGCGACCAGCTCGAGCAGCAGCGGCGCCGGCCGCCAGTGTTCCGCTCCGAACTCTACGCCAAAGCGCCTGATGCCGGTCAACAGCGCCGTCAACCCCATCGCCTCGGCATAGAACATCGGGCCACCGCGGTAGCGGGGAAACCCATAGCCGGAAGTCCATACCACGTCGATGTCGCTCGCGCGCTGCACCACGCCCTCCTGCAGGATGCGAAAGCCCTCATTGAGCAATGCGAACAGGCAGCGCTCCAGGATTTCCTCATCGCTGTGGGAGCGCGACGGCACCCGCAGCGCCTGCGCGCGCGCCTGCAGAATCGCCAGCGCTTCGGGATCATCGTGGCGCGTGCGATCGCCCGGCTGGTAACGGTAATAGCCCTGGCCATTCTTCTGGCCCAGGCGGCCGGCCTCGACCAGCGCAAAATCCGCCTGGTAATACGACGGATCGCTCGGATAGCGGTCGGCGTTGGCCTTGTGCACGTTGACGCCAACATCAATGCCCGCCATATCGAACACCGCCAGGATGCCCATGGCCATGCCGAAGCGCTCCAACACGCTGTCGATCTGGCGCGGCGTGGCGCCCTCGAGCACCATGCGTTCAGCCTGGGCGGCATAGCCCTCCATCATGCGATTGCCGACGAATCCATAGCACACGCGCGCCAGTACCGGAGTCTTGCGCAACGGCCGGGCCAGTTCCATCGCCGTGCGAATCGCGCGCGCTCCGGTCTGCGAAGTGCGAATCACCTCCAGCAGTGGCATGACATTGGCCGGCGAGAAGAAGTGCATGCCGATGACATCGCTCGGCCGGGAGGTGGCGCGGGCCAGTTCCGTGATGTCGAGCGTCGAGGTATTGCTGGCCAATATGCTGCCGGCTTTGGCGACGCGATCCAGCGTGCGAAATATTTCCTGCTTGAGTGCCATGTTCTCGTACACCGCTTCGACGATCAGGTCGGCGGTCTGCAGGTCCTCGTAGTTCAACGAGCCGCGGATCAGCGCCAGTCGCTGGCTGCGCTCGTCTTCGCTCAGTCGGCCGCGTTTGACCATGGAAGCGTAGTTGGCCGTAACGACGCCGAGTCCGCGCTCGAGCGCATCCTGGCTCGAATCGATCAGCGTGACGGGAATGCCGGCGTTGGCAAAGCACATGGCGATGCCGCCACCCATGGTGCCTGCGCCGACGATACCGGCACGGCGCACCGCCGCCGCCTCGCCATCAGCAGCGCCCACGACGCGCCGCGCGGCGCGCTCGGCAAAGAAAACGTGGATGGCGCCGCGCGCTTCCGCGGTGTGCTTGGTCTGGTTGGCGAGTTCATCTTCGTAGAGCAGCCCCTGCGCAAATGGCAGATTCACCGCCGCCTGCACCGCCTGAACCGCGGTCAGGGCGGCGGTACGGTTCGGGTACAGCGCTTGCGCCTGCGCGCGCAGCCGCTCGATGACAGCCGGGATCGCGCTAGCCGGATCGACGCTGCGCTCACTGGTGCGACGCGCTCCGTGTCCAGTCGCCAGCAATGCGCGCGCGAATTCCAGGGCGCCCGCCTGCAGCTCTGCCGTGATGATTTCATCAATGAAACCCAGTTGCCGAGCCTGCGCCGCATCGACCGGTTTGGCGCTGATGATGAACTCCAGCGCCTTCTCCAGCCCGATCAGCCGCGGCAGGCGTTGCGTGCCGCCGGCCCCCGGAATGATGCCGAGTGTGACCTCGGGCAGTCCGAAGCGCGCGGAAGCCGCCGCCACGCGGTAGTGGCAGGCCAGCGCCAGTTCCAGGCCGCCGCCCAGCGCGGTGCCTTGCATGGCGACCACCACCGGAATGTTGAGCGCCTCGATGCGCCCGAACAGCTCGCGGTACTCGGCTTCTTTGGGCGGCCCGTCGAACTCGCCGATGTCGGCGCCGGAGCAGAAAGTGCTGCCCTCGCAGCGCAGCAGCACGGCGCGAATAGCGCTCGATGGTTCGATAACCGCCAGCGCATCGCGCAGTCCCGCGCGCACCGCCGCCGTAATGGTGTTGACGGGGGGATTGTTCACCGTCACCACGGCGATGTCGCCGCGCACTTCCAGCGCGATCACCGCGGCAGTCCCCACGGCGCCGGCCGCCCGGGCGGTCAGTAGATGACGACGGTGCGGATGGACTCGCCCTTGGTCATCAGATCGAAGCCATCGTTGATGCGCTCCAACGGCAGCGTATGGGTGATCAAGTCGTCGATGTTGATCTTCTTGTTCATGTACCAGTCGACAATCCCGGGCACCTGCGTGCGGCCGCGGCAGCCGCCGAAAGCCGTACCCTGCCAGCGCCGTCCGGTCACCAGCTGGAACGGCCGAGTGGCGATTTCCTGGCCCGAGGCTGCAACGCCGATGATGGTCGACACGCCCCAACCGCGATGACAGCACTCGAGCGCCTGGCGCATGAGCTGCACGCTGCCCACGCACTCAAAGCTGTAGTCGGCACCGCCGCCGGTCAGTTCCACCAGATGCGGTACCAGGTCGCCCTTGATCTGCTTGGGATTGACGAAGTGCGTCAGGCCGAACTTGCGCGCCAGCGCCTCGCGGCCATTATTGAGATCCACGCCGATGATCATGCCGGCGCCGGCCATCTTGGCGCCTTGGATGACGTTCAGACCGATACCGCCCAGGCCGAACACCACCACGTTGGCACCCGGCTCGACCTTGGCGGTCCAGATCACCGCGCCGATGCCGGTGGTGACGCCACAGCCGATGTAGCAAATCTTGTCGAACGGCGCGTCCTCGCGCACCTTGGCCAGTGCAATCTCCGGCACCACGGTGTAGTTGGCAAACGTGGAGCAACCCATGTAGTGCAGCACCGGCTTGCCCTTCCAGGAAAAGCGGCTCGTTCCGTCGGGCATCAGCCCTTTGCCCTGAGTAGCGCGAATCTGCGTACACAGGTTGGTCTTGTGGCTGGTGCAGGACTTGCACTCGCGGCACTCCGGCGTATAGAGCGGAATGACGTGATCGCCCTTCTTCAGGGATTTGACGCCCGGACCCACGTCCACTACCACGCCGGCGCCTTCATGCCCCAGGATGGCCGGGAACAGCCCTTCCGGATCAGCGCCCGAGAGCGTGTATTTGTCGGTATGGCAGATACCAGTGGCCTTGATCTCGACCAACACTTCGCCGGCCTTGGGGCCCTCGAGTTGCACGGTCTCGATCTGCAATGGCTTACCAGCCTCAACGGCAATCGCGGCTCGGACATCCATCAGTTTGCTCCTTAGAATACGGTGCGGCGGGACCAGAAATAATTGCGGCGTAACGCGGGAATGCAAGGACGCCGATCGCTAAAGGCCATACCGGCAAGTTATTGATTAGCGGGCGACGACCGTGCGCAATTATACAGCCGTGGTGCCGAGTTTCCAGCCACCCCGCGCTAGCGAGCCGGATGCGGTTCGCTGGCTTTTGAGTCCGCCCCGAGCGTCAAGGCGCACCGTCAACGGGGCCCATTGTGAGCCAATGCTCACTTCACGCACGCCAGCGACGCTTGCACTCCTGCCGTGGAAGCCATGGCCGATAAAATGGCCTTGAGGCGCAATGGACGGGCAAACCCCGCTCCTTCTCCGCAGCCCGAAGGAGTATTGGAGGGGTGGACAGAGCCATAGAACCAGCGTCGGGCGAGGCGGCCATGTTTGCCTCCTACGCCCAGCTGGCCTGCCAGCTGTTGCAGGGTGTGACCGGTATTTGCCTGCTCGATGGCCGACTGGCCTTGCGCGGTCAGAGCGGTAGCGTCGATCTCGAGGCAACCACCCAGTCCCTGCGCGCCCTGGGTTGGAACGGCAGCGCGCAGCGCAGCGCGACCGCCATTGCGCAGTCCGGCGGTAGCTGGCTGACGGCCATTCCGCTCGAGCAAAACGGCGCGCTGCTGGGCGTGTTCTGCCTGTACCAGCCGCAGGCCGATGCCGAAGCGAGCGCGCTGCGGTTGAAGCCACTGCTGGAATGCGTGAACCGCGAACTGGCCGCCATGCAGCCGGCCAGTCAGCGCATGCAAAGCCTGACCGAGCGCTCGGCGGAACTGGAATGGCTGTTCAAGCTCACCAGTTCGCTCAAAGGCGCCAGCGACGACCGGCGCATTCTCGAGGAACTGCTCAGCGCCGCCACTGCGCGGCTGGACAGCACCTTCGGAATTTTGATCGTGCCTGAAAAACGCATATGCGTGGAACACGATCTGTCCGGGTCAAACAGCCTGCGCGATGCCTGCCGGCAGACGCAGCAACACCTGATCACCTGGGCGCAACGTCAGAATCGGCCGCTGATCGTCAACGGTCCCGGTGGTAATGGCAAGCCGCGTGGGCGCGCCGCGCCGCCGGCCCGCTGCAAAATTCTGTCGGTGCCGGTGGTGCGCGATACCGGTGCCGTCATCGGCGTGCTGGCATTCTTCAATCCACCGACGGCGTCCGACTACGCCGCCCGCCATGTGTTCCTGGCACGCCATCTGGGGCGTCAGACCGCAGCCATCGTCGAGACCCAGTTCGATCTCATGACCGGCCTGCACACGCGTGATGGCCTGGAACAAATGTATGGCCGGCTGGTGTCGGACACGGAAGCCCCGATCTGCAGCGTCATCTATGTGGACGTCGATCACATGCACGTGGTCAACGAACTGCACGGCTTCGAACTGGGCAACGAACTGATCGTGCGCATCGCGGATCTCATGGCCCCACCGCTGTTGCCGGCCGGCGCCCTGGCCGCGCGCATCGCCGGCGACCGCTTCGCCATCATCCTGTCCGACACCGATACGCACGCGGCCGCGAGTACCGCGGCGCAATTGCAGGCCGCCGCCGCTGCCGTGACCATTGGCCCGGCGCAGGAAACCATCGACGTCTCGGTCAGCTGCGGGGTCGCCGCCCTGGTCAGCATGCCGCAGGGACTGGCGCGCGCGCTGGCGGCAGCGGAACTGGCCTGCAAGAGCGCCAAGAAACACGGCCGCAATCGGGTCGAACTATATGCCTGCGAAGACAACAGCATGATGCGCCGGCATGAGGACGTGGTGGCCGTGGGGCAGCTGCGTTCCGCCTTCAAGACCGACCGGCTGCTGCTGTACGCGCAGCGGATCGTGCCGCTGCAGAATCCCGATCTGCCTTCCAGCTTCGAGATTCTGCTGCGCTTGCGCGGCCCCAACGGCGACATCATCGCTCCCGGCTCACTCATCAATGCCGCCCAGCGCTACCAGCTGCTGCCCAGTGTCGATCGCTGGGTGGCGGAGCGGGCGCTGCAGACGCTGAGCCCTTATCGCAACATGCTCAAGAGCCGCGGCATCTCGGTGTCGATCAATGTGTCGGGACAATCGATCGGCGATGAGGCGTTCATTCGACGCTTCACCGATCAGCTCAAGGCCGCTGGCCTGCCCCATGGCTGCATCACGGTGGAGATCACCGAACAGGCCGCGGTCACCAACCTGGCGCGCGCCAACGACATGATTCAACAGCTCAATGCCATGGGCTGCCGGCTGGCGCTGGATGACTTCGGTACCGGGTCGAATTCGCTGACCAATCTCAAGAGCCTGGACATCGCCCGCGTGAAGATCGACGGCAGCTTCGTGCGCGACATCGTCACCGATCAGCGCTCGCAGGTCACCGTGCGTGCCATCGTCGAACTCGCCAAAGGCTTCTCGATCGACACCGTCGCCGAGTTCGTCGAAAACAAAGCCATCGCCGACGCGGTGCGCAAATTAGGAGTCGACTATGCCCAGGGTTACGCCTTCGGCAAGCCCGAGCCCCTGAAGGATATCCTTGAGAGCCTGAACCGCGAGGAATCGCAGCGTCTGCACAAGCTGTTCATGGAAATGTAAGCGCGGCGCATCCGCTCAGTTATCGAACGGGTGCCGCAGCACAATGGTCTGATCCCGATCCGGGCCGGTGGAGATCAGATCGAGCGGCACTCCGACCAGCGCCTGTATGCGTTCCAGGTAACGCTGCGCGTTCGGCGGCAGCGCGCCGAGTTCGCGCACGCCCACCGTGCTGTCCTGCCAGCCCGGCATTTCCTCGTACACCGGCTCGACATCGGCATACGCGTCGGCAAATAGCGGCGGCCCGGACAGACGTTCCCCGCGCACCTGGTAGCCGATGCAGATGCGAATGGTCTCCAGCCCGTCGAGCACGTCGAGCTTGGTCATGCACAGACCCGACACGCTCGAATGCACGATCGAGCGGCGCAGCGCCACGGCATCGAACCAGCCGCAGCGCCGGCGCCGCCCGGTTACCGAGCCGAATTCGTGCCCTATGCGTGACAGATGTTCGCCGTGATCGTCGAACAGCTCGGTGGGAAATGGCCCGGCGCCGACGCGCGTGGTGTAGGCCTTGACGATGCCCAGCACATGGTCGAAGTCGCACGGTCCGATGCCGGTGCCGGTGGCCGCCCCGCCGGCGGTGGTGTTCGAGGAAGTGACAAACGGATAGGTGCCGACGTCGACGTCCAGCATCGCCCCCTGCGCCCCTTCGAACATCACATTGGCGCCGCGCGCGCGCAGTTGAGCCAGCGCCGCGGTAACATCGAGCAGCAGCGGCCGCAGCCGCTCCGAGAACTCCAGTTGCTCATCGAGCGTGCGCTGGAAATCCACCGGCGGCTGCGCGAAGTAACGCTGCAGCACGAAATTGTGGAAGTCGAGCACCTCGCCCAGCTTGGCTGCGAAACGGTCGCGCTGGAACAGATCGGCGACGCGCACCGCCCGGCGCGCCACCTTGTCTTCATAGGCCGGACCGATGCCGCGTCCGGTGGTGCCGATGGCGTTGAGCCCGCGTGCCGCCTCACGCGCCCGATCGAGCGCCACGTGCGACGGCAGTATCAGCGGACAGGCCGGCGAGATGCGCAGCCGGTCGAACACCGGCACGCCCTGGGCCCGCAGCATCTCGGATTCCCGGAACAACGCCTCCAGCGACAGCACCACGCCATTGCCGATCAGGCATTGCACTCCGTCGCGCAAAATGCCGGAGGGTATCAGCGACAGAATGGTCTTGTGACCATCGATCACCAGCGTATGACCGGCATTGTGTCCGCCCTGGAAACGCGCCACGGCGGCGGCGCGCTCGGTCAGCAGATCGACGACCTTGCCCTTGCCCTCATCGCCCCACTGCATGCCGATGACAATGACGAACCGACCCATCAGGAGCGCACCAGAAACAGGATTACGAGTCCGACCGCCATGCTGAACAGGCCTCCCAGGCGCAGTTCACGCTCCTCCATGCCGGCGAGTTTGGCCAGCAAACGCTTCATGCCCTGTGGGTTGATGAAGGGCATGATGCCTTCGATGATGCAGACAATCGCCAGCGCGGCAAAGAAATCAGTCCAGTCGAGCCCCACGATGCACCTTCGAAGAGCAGCTAACGCCCGCTGGCGCTGTGCAGGTATTTGAAGAATTCCCCTTCCGGTGCGATCACCAGGATATCCCCATCACGGCCCAGGGAGTTCTTGTAAGCCTGCAGGCTGCGATAGAACGCCGCAAATTCAGCGTTGGCGCCGTACGCTCTGGCGTAGTCGGCCGCGGCAGCCGCGTCGGCCTCGCCGCGTACGCGCTGCGCATCGCGGGTGGCGTCGGCAAGAATCTGCGCCCGGGTATGTTCCGCATCGGCGCGGATCTTATCGGCTTCGCTGCTGCCCTGGGTGCGAAGCTGCTGCGCCTGAGTGGTCAGGTTCTGCTGCATGCGAGCGTACACCGAGTTGGCCAGGTCGTCGGGCAGATCGATGCGCTGCAGCCTCGCATCCACCAGTTCGACGCCCAGGCGCGTCGAGGGCGCGCGCAAGTCGCCAATGTGCAGCGTATCGTCGGTCAATTTGGTGCCGGTGATGGCTGCCGCCAGCGGCTCGGCCGCGACCGCCGACTTGATGCGCTCGCGAACCATGTCGCCCAGCCGTGCCGCCGCTGTATCCTCATCGCCGCCGGTGGCCTGAAAATAGCGCGCCGGGTCCACCAGCCGCCATTTCAAATAGAAGTCGATGGTCACCGCCTTCTGGTCCTGCGATAGAAACGCCTCGCCCTGATAGGCGCGCGTCGACAGCCGGCGATCGAACTTGTGCACTTCGTCGAATGGCGACTTCAGATGCGCGCCCGGCGCGTAATCCCCCGGCTGGACCACGCCGAAGCGCGTGATCAGTGCAGCCTCGCCTTCATTGACCGCAAATACCGAGCGCCACAGCAATACCGCCACGAGCAGCAGGGCGACGGCAGCAATGATGCGCTGGTACATCAGCGCTCCGGCCGCTCGCGGCTGTCATCGCCATCGGCCGCGGGCGCAGCGGCTGCATTGCCGGCCGTACTGCCGCCTGCGCTCGGCGCGGGCGCCGGAGTCGCAGTCGGGGCAACCGCCGGCGCCGTGGCAGCGGCCGCCGGCGCGGCGGCTGGCGTACTGCTGCGCACCGCCTCGACCAGCTTGTCGAGCGGCAGGTAAATCATGTTACCGCTGCCGCTTTTAGTGTCGATGATGATCTTGTGAGCGTGCGACAGGATGCCCTCCATAGTCTCGATGTACATGCGGCTGCGAGTCACCTCCGGAGCGCGCGCATAGGCTTGCACCAGCAGCGTGAAGCGCTGCGCATCGCCTTCGGCGGTCGCGCGCGTCTGGGCAGCGTAGCTCTCGGCATCGGATAGTTGGCGCTGCGCGGCGCTCTGCGCCTTAGGTACGATGTCGCTGCGGTAGGCCTGCGCGTCGGTCAGGGCGCGCTGGCGATCCTCGCCGGCCTTGACGACGTCGCGCTGCGCGGCCAGCACCGGGTCGGGCAGGCGCACATCGGCGACATTCACCGCTGATACATTGACGCCGGCGCCGTAGCCGTCGAGCGCCCTCTGCACGCGCGTGCGCGCATCGGCGGCAACGCGTGCGCGCGCACTGCCGTCGAGCAGTCCGGCAAGAGTGCTGCCGCCCACCAGTTCACGCATCACAGTCTCGCTGACCTGGCGCAAACTCGCCTCGGGATCGCGAACCTGGAACAGGTAGTGCAGCGGGTCTGCGATCCGGTACTGCACTGACCAGCTGACATCGACCAGGCTCTGATCGGTGGTGAGCATCAGCGCCTTGGCATCCTGCGACTCGATGGTCACTACATCAAGCTTGGTCAGGCTCTCGATGGGCCACGGCCAATGCCAGCCGTGTCCCGGCTGCTCGATGGAGACAAAACGGCCAAAGCGCTGGATCACGCCGCGCTCGCCGGGAGCGACCTGGTAATAGCCGCTGATCAACCACACTGCCGCGATCAGCAGCAGCAGCGACAGTGCGGCAGCGCCGCGGCTGCTGCCCGGGCGCCACAGGCGCTGCACCTGGCGCTGCAGTCGCCGCAGCAGCTCATCGAGCGACGCATTCTCCGGCGCACCACGTGGCGGCGGCGGCCGCTTCTTGTCTTCGCCGGGTTG
>DASXLF010000660.1:0-2076 GCA_036496405.1 Steroidobacteraceae bacterium
TTTGCCGGTGCCCGGCCCGCCGACCAGAACGATATTGCGCGTCTCCTCGATGAAACCACCCTCATGCAACATGCGGATCTGCTGTTCGTTGACAGGCGCTTCGGCAAAGTCGAAGTTAGCCAGTTCGCGATACTCGGGGAACTTGGCCACTGTCATCTGATAGCGCATCGAGCGGGCGTGGCGTTCACTATCCTCTGCCGCCAGCAAGCGTCCCAGCACCTCAAACGGGGTGCGGCTACGCTTGATACCCTCATCGATGACCTCATCGAAGGCCGCTGCCATTCCGTGCAGTTTCAGCGCCTTCAGCTTGAGCAGCATGTCATGGCGTTCCATACGGTACCTCCACGCCACGATGCGATGCCGCCGCCAGCAGCATCGGCATTGCCGCGATGGCCGCCATCGCGAGTTTCTTCAGCAACCGGTCATAGCGCGCCACATCGGCCTTGGGTTCCTCCTTGAGTTTCAATCGCGGCGGCGCCTCGATGACTTCTGCCGGCGGCTGCGGCTTGAAGCGGTTCAGCGCGTTGAGCACATAGGTGTCGCTGATGGCACCGGCCTCCAGGGCCAGTTCGCAGGCGACCGTGACGGCCTCGATGCCGTCCTCGGCAATGCAGGCGAGAATGCTCACGAACTGGCGATCACCACCCGACCTGGCGCACAGCCGATCCTTCATTTCACGCAGCGCCGTCGGCAGTGCCCAGTCCTTGAATGGCGCGCCGTTGCGCAACGCGCCGGGCTTCTTCTCCAGCGCCGCCACGTAGTGCCAGGGATCGAAGAAGGTACGATCGCGCTCGAAACTGCGCCCATGCTCACCCACGATCTTGCCCGCGGCCATGGCCACAATCCGATCGGCATAGGTGCGCAGCGACACCGTCTTGCCGGCGTAGCGACAATCAACACTGTAGCGGTTGCGATCAACATGCACGAGTGCAGTCGAGCTGACTCGCGCCTCGCGTTCGGCGCAGCCCTCGAATTTGGCCGCCAGCGGCACCAGTAGCGCGCGCTCCGAGGTTTCGAACACTTCCCAGCGGGTCTGCTCGCGCTGCTCGGGGTGCGCGATCGCCTGGGCCAGCTGGACGCAGCGCCGCGCCAGCAACGCGTTGAGCTCGGCTAGATCCTTACAACGCAGCCGCGGCGTGAAGATGTTCTCCCGCACATGGCCAACCTGGTTCTCGACCTGCCCCTTCTCCCACCCAGCGCCGGGCGTGCACGCCACTGGTTCGATTAGGTAGTGGCTCGCCATCTGCAGGAACCTGCGGTTGTACTGTCGTGCCTTGCCGGTGAAGATCAGTTCAATCGCGGTCTTGAGATTGTCGTAGATTCCGCGCTGGCAGCTGCCGCCCCATAGACTGAACGCGCGCCAGTGCGCATCGAACACCATCTCCTGCGCTTCACGCAGGTACGCCACCGCCAGGAACACGCGGGAATGGCACAAGCGCAAATGGGCAACCTTCACCGGCGTCGGCCGACCGGCCAGATCCACCGTTTCGTAGCTCCAGTCGAACTGATACGCCTCTCCCGGCGCGAAGCTCTGCGGAATGAAGACGGTGCCCGGGCTATGACGGCGCTTCTCATGGCACGCCTTGACGAACCGTTGCACCGTCGGATACGAGCCGGTGAAACCCTCCTGCACCAGTCCATCATGCAGCCGCTGGGCGGTACGCTGCTCCTTGCGTGGTCGTTGCGCATCCGCGGCCAGCAGCGCCTCCAGCCGCACCACCCACGCCCCCATCACCGGTGCGCGCTTCGCTCGTGTCTTGTACCGCGGCTTGGTGACCTCGCTGTCCAGATACTTCGCTATCGTGTTGCGTGACGCCGATAGCCGTCGCGCAATCTTGCTGATGCTGAGCTTGTCCACTCGGTGCCAACGCCGAATCTTGCCGATCGTTTCCACGCAGATCACTCCAGGTCGCTCCGCAAACCGCGGAGTCTGTCAGGCTGCTCACTTTTACGTGATCACACAGCCTCAAACCTGCTCAGTATTACGTGATAACTCACACAGTCTCGCTCTTCGTATCTGCGTCCTTCGTCCAGAGTACTCGGTACCGGGTACGTGGGACCTACGGAGATGGACCA
>DASXLF010000661.1:0-5743 GCA_036496405.1 Steroidobacteraceae bacterium
ATCGTATAAGTGGCCGATGCGGCTGGTCTTGCCGCTGATGCGAGCAAGCTCACCGTCGGTATGGTCAAGGAAGTTCGATAGGATCAGCAGCAGTGCAGCCAGATTTGACCAGGCATAGGTGCCGCGGGTGAAAGCCGCCGCGGCGGCCAACCCCACCGCCAGGCGCACGCTGGTGAGGTGGTTGGGTGTTACCCAGCTGTCCTTGAGCGGCGTTACCAGACGACGCGCGAGCCGCGCATCCCATGGGCGCGTCACAGCGGGGCTGGCCAACGAAAAATGTTGCGACTCGGACATGGCGGTCGATGAAAATAGAGCGCGATCGGCGTGATCGCGTATTGTCTCAGCTTATGGCAAGTTCCGTTATGGCCTCTGAACCAGACGCCCGATCCCCTGCCAATGCGATTTGTTGCGATATTGTCATAGGCCGATTATGAGCGTCACCGGCTGGTCGCGCTACTGACGATGTTTTCCCAAGCCACAGCCGGCTGGCGGGTCAGGCGCACCATAAATCTGTGCTGCGCTGTGCTCGCGTGCATGGCGGCGGCGCCAGCCTGGTGCGATCCGGCAGCGGACGCCGCGGCCCCGCCACCGCCCGTTGCCCCAGGCGCACAGCTACCGGCGGTTCCGCCACCCACTGCGCCTCCGGCAACACCGAAAATACCGGAAACACCGGCGGCGCCAGCGCCGGCGACACCGAGATCCTGGTGGTCAAAGTGGCTCAATCCCGCGACCGCGCCTTTCTTGCCGGTGCCGCTGGTTGGTGTCGATCCCGAGAGCGGCACCACGCTCGGCCTGCTGCCGGTAAAGCTGGTCACGGATGACAACCACGAGATCCGCCGCATCATAGCGCCGGATTTCTTCTACAACCCCTTCTTCGGCTATGGCATGCACGCGCGTGTTTATGACTATCCTTCCGAGGACCAACAGTGGTCGGTCGTGGGCGGCATCAAGGAACGTGTTGAACGTGAGTTCGATGCCGAATACCAGCAGGGGCGCCTGCGGGAAACGCGCTGGTCGATCAACGGCAGCCTGATCTACGATCGCAGCGGCACGCCACGTTTTTTCGGCATCGGCAATGAATCGCCGACGATTGCTGAGACCGACTACACCGAGGCGGAGGAGTTGGCGCAGATTCAGGTCGGTCTGAACCTGAGCCACGCATGGCAGCTGCTATACACCGGACGCTTTCAAGTAGTGGACGTGCTGCCGGGCACGCTGGCGGGAATCGCCTCGTTGCAAAGCCGTTTCGCGCACATCCTTGGCGAGGGCACCAATGATCAGCTGCTCAATCGCCTGTCGATCGGTTATGACACCCGCGACAACCTGACCGTGCCGACGCGCGGCATGGAATGGGTGGTGTATACCGGGCTGGCGAGCCGGCGTGGATTACTCAATGACTCGATGTACAGTGAATTCGGCATCGACGGCCGCGCCTTCTGGCCGCTCAATTCGGATACCGTGGTGGCGTGGCACATGGCGCTGCGTTACCTGCCCACCGCTCATCGCGTGCCGTTCTGGGCGCTCAGCAGCATCGGCGGGGATCAAAGCCAGATCGGCGGCGATCAGCCGCTGCGCGGCTATGGCACCGGGCGCTACTACGATCGCGATTCCTTCTCCACCACAGTGGAATTGCGCCGCAGAGTCTGGAGTTTCAATGCCGTGTCCACCAAGGTGGACCTGGAGGTCGACCCGTTCGTGGATCTCGGACGGGTGTTCGGCAGCACCAGCACTTTTCCCATTACCAAACTGCACCCAGTCGGCGGTGTCGGCTTTCGCGGCATCGCCAAACCCTTCGTCGTCGGCTACGTCGATATCGGTTACGGCGATGAAGGAGTGGCGGTGTTCACCGGCATCAATTATCCGTTTTAGCAACTGGAACTTACTCCATGAACCGATGGCTCAGGCAATGGTGGTTGATTGGCGCGTTCGTCGCGCCGTGGTGTTTCGCGGCCCACTGCGCGCCGCGCCCGACAGTTGTGGAGCTCTATACCTCGCAGGGGTGCAGTTCCTGTCCGCCGGCGGACGCGCTGCTGGGCGAATTGACGCATGAACGCAACGTGCTGGCACTGGCCTTTCACGTCGACTATTGGGACGATCAGGGTTGGATCGACCGTTTTGCATCGCCTGCCGCCACGCAGCGACAGCAGCGCTACGGTCAGACGCTCAAGTTAGCGAGCGTCTTCACCCCGCAAGCCATCATCGACGGGCAACGCTCGCTCGTGGGCTCGGACAGAAGCGCAATACTCTCGCAGCTCAGGGGAGCGCACGAGGGCATCGCCGTCACCATCACCGCACAGGGCGATGATCTGGAAGTTGACCTCGCGCCGGGCAATGCGCAGGCCGGTGCGGACGTGCTGCTGCTGGCCGTGCTGCCTGAGGCGCAGACCGCCGTGGCGCACGGCGAGAACGGCGGCCGCAAGTTGCAGGAGTTCAATATAGTGCGCGCCACCTATACGCTCGGCACCTGGAACGGCGACGCGCATCGCTATACGGTCGCCCGCTCCTCGCTGCCCAAGGATGCGACCGAGGTTGCGGTGCTGGTGCAGCAGGCCGGCCAGCGATCGATCCTGGGCGCCGCGAGTTACTCCTGGCGCTGAAGCAGCCGCAAACCGTGGACCTGTAATAATGATATGCCGATGCATTTGCGCTGCCCTGTGCATGCTGACACTGCTGCCGCCCGGCTCCGGCCGGGCGGCGGACCGGCCGGACTGGCAGGATGATGCCCCGGGTCGGCTGCATCACATCGACGCCGGCGCATTGCCGGCGCCGTTTGCGACGCCCGCGGCAGCGAACCCGCCGACACTGGTTGCCCGCCCGGCCCACGCCAAGCTGTCGTTACCTGCCGGTTTTCATATCGAAGTGTTCGCCTCCAATCTGCACGGTCCGCGCAAGATGCTGCCGGCGGCCAACGGCGATGTGTTGGTGAGCGAATTTGCCGGCGGCCAAATTTCGATATTGCACCCGAGCAGAGATGGCAGTAGAGCGGTGCGCAGCGACGTCTACGTGGACGGGCTCAAGCAACCATTCGGACTGGCGTTCTATCCGAACGCCCAACGGCCGCGGTGGCTGTATATCGCCGAGACCAATCGCGTCATCCGCTATGCCTATCGCACCGGCGATCTGAAGCCGCGCGCGACTGCCGAGGTGGTGGTGGCGCAGCTACCCAGTGGTGGCGGCCATAGCACGCGCGACATCGCGTTCTCGGCCGACGGAGCACGGCTGTTCGTGTCAGTGGGGTCCGGCTCCAATGTCGCTGAAAACATGCCGAAGAAATCGCCGGACGAGCTTCAAACCTGGCAGGACGAACACGCCGTTGGCGCCGCCTGGGATCAAGAGGAGGATCGTGCCGCGGTATTGGTGCGTGCCGTCAACTCCGATGCACCACCGAGGGTGTACGCCACCGGTCTGCGCAATTGCGTCAGCCTGACGCTGCAACCCGGCACTGGCGATCTCTGGTGCACGGTCAACGAACGCGACCTGCTGGGCGACAACCTGGTGCCCGATTATTCCACGCGCGTGCGCGAAGGCGGCTTCTATGGCTGGCCTTGGTATTACCTGGGCGCGCATGAGGATCCGCGACTCAAGGGCGATCGGCCGGACTTGATCGACAAGGTGACGGTGCCGGACGTGCTGTACCAGGCTCATTCAGCGGCGCTGAATCTGACCTTCTACCTCGCCAGCAGCGGAAAGTCCGCGTTCCCGGCGCAGTATGTCGGCGACGGCTTTGCGGTTTTCCACGGCTCGTGGAACCGCAGCACGCGTACCGGGCACAAGATAGTGCGCGTGCGTATGAAGCATGGCGTGCCCACGGGCGAGTATGAGGATTTTCTTACCGGCTTCGTAGTCGATGATGCCCATGCCTGGGCGCGGCCAGTGGCCACCGCGGAACTGGCGGACGGCTCGCTACTGTTGAGCGACGACGGCGCCAATCTCATCTACCGTATCTCGTACCGCCGCTAGCCGCGCAGCAGCGCACAAGTCCAGGCGATAGCCAGCGATGCCACGGCCGCAGCGCCTGTCAGCCGTTGAGGTACGCGCCGCAACGCACGTTCGACTGGCGCCCACGCCGCCCACACGCCCAGCAGGCAGCCAATAGTGAATCCCAGCGCGTGCGCAACGATATCGGTACCTTCGCCGGCCGATCCGAACCAGCCCAGCAACACCGCGCCGGCAACCAGCGGTCCCCAGCGCTGCGCCCACGGTTGCGGATAACGATAGCGTGATCGCCACGAATGCGCGGCCAGCAATCCCAGCGCGGTAAATACCGCGGTCGAAGCGCCCACGGCGCGATGGGTTGCCGGGCCGAACTGCCCTTCAAACAGATTGGCAAGCGCCGCGCCGCTTACGATCAGGAACCAGGCGTTGCCGCTGCCAATCTGCCGCGCCGCCAGATAGCCGAACCAGATGCCGGCCGCCGAATTTGCCGCCAGATGAGCGATGTCCAGGTGCAGAGTCAACGCGGTCCAGGCGCGCCACCATTGCCCGTGCTGCACTCGGCCGGCGTCCAGCTCGCCCACCTCGAAGGCATCCAGGCGCCACCACCCGTTCGAAACCGCGAGCCCCACTCCGACCAGCAGCACGAGGTACAGCAGGCAGCCAATCCAGGCGTTGGGGTACAGTCGCGGCGGCGCCGGCAGTGGCGGCGCCCGGCGGCTCTCGATGTCGTAGGAGCGCAGATGGGTGAGCGCTCGCTCGCGGTCGGCGGCATCCACCAGCAGAAGATAGTGCAGGCCGTCGAAATCGATGGCGCTGGCAATATCGACCGCCGACATCACCAATGCGCGCTCGTCGCAATCCGCCCTGAGCGCCGATTGAAAGACCGGTGTGAGTGCCACGGAAATAGCGTAAGTTCCCCGACCTATATGAGGCCAGTTGTGTCGTGATCACCGCGCGCCGCGCGCTCGGATGGCTGGCACTGGGCGCCGTTTTGGCGATTGCCCGGTTCGCGCTGCCGTTCGCCACCGGAATCTTACTCGGCACGCTCATGGCATTCACGCTCGAACCCCTGTACGCCAAGCTGGTACAGCGCAGCGATCGTCCGGTGGCCGCCTCGCTGCTCACCATCAGCGCCGCGACGATACTGATCGTCGGTGCACTGGGTGCCTTCGTCACGCGCTTCATTACCGGGGTGGTGGAACTGGCCAACACCGTGCGCGAACAGCTGCATACTCAGGGCCCGCTCAGCACCTGGGTCGACGCTGGCACGAGCTGGCTGGAACGCTTCGGCATATCGCAAGCCAGCGTCACCTCGCATCTGCAGGCCACCGCCGGACAGATCGCCTCCAGTTCCGCGACCATGGCCGGCTCCCTGGCGACCGGTACTTTCGCGGCGCTTCTGGACCTGTTCTTCGCCATGCTGACCATGCACCTGGTGCTGCGCTATTGGCCGCGCATGGTCACCGCCATCGTCGTGGTGTCACCGCTGGATCCCAAGCACACGCGCGGTTTACTGGCTGAGTTCCAACGAGTGGGACGCATGACGGTGCTCGGCACGGTGCTCACGGGACTGGCACAGGGCGCGCTGGCGGCCATGGGGTTCTGGATCACGGGTGTGCCGCATCCGGTGTTTTTCGGCATCGCCACCGCGCTGGCCTCGCTGATACCGGCCGTCGGCACGTTATTGATCTGGGTGTCAGCCGGCGTGTTTCTGTTTGCCAGCGGTCACCCCGGCAAGGCCATCATCGAGCTCATCTGGGGCGCGATGTTCGTGGTTGGTCTGTGCGACTATCTGATCCGCCCGCGA
>DASXLF010000662.1:0-6856 GCA_036496405.1 Steroidobacteraceae bacterium
GCATAGAATCCAAGCCTCCGGAATCGTCGCTGCTGCCTAGCGTGGCGGCGATTGTAGTATTTTCAAGGGCGGCCACCGGTCTGACGCCCGGATCTTCACACGTCCGCGGGTCCGGCGCACAGGTGTAACAGCATGGGACGATTTCGCCTGCCCGCACAGCCCGGATCGCAATACATTACCCCGCCCGGCGCGGCACGGCTGCGCGCGGAACTCGAGACGCTATGGCGTGAGGAGCGTCCGCGGGTGACGGCCGCGGTCTCGGCTGCCGCGGCTCAGGGCGATCGCTCAGAAAACGCCGAGTACACCTATGGCAAACGCCGTCTGCGCGAGATCGATCGGCGCGTGCGTTTCCTGCGCGCGCGTCTGGAGGGAATGACGGTTGTGAGCCAGGCGCCCGCGGATCACAGCCGCGTGTTTTTCGGCGCCTACATCACGCTTCAGGACGCCAGCGGCGAACAACGCCGCCATCGTATCGTCGGTCCCGACGAGTTCGACATGGCGCCCGAATACCTGAGCATGGATTCGCCCCTGGGCAAGGCGCTTCTGGGTAAGCGGCTGAATGAGCAGTTCGAACTGCAACTGGAACGCGGTGCACACAACTACACCATTGTCGCCATCCACTATGCGTGAGCCGGTTAGCTCACGCGCACGTTCTTGAATTGCCACGGATCGCTGGTATCCAGATCCTCGGGGAACAGCCGCTGACGATCGCTCAACGGCGTCCAATCGGTGTACTGGCCGACCACCGGCCCGAGGTACGGCCGGGTGATATCCAGCGCCCTCCGGAAATCGATTTCGTCCGGCTCGGTAATGCCGTTGTTGGGGTTTTCCATGGCCCACACCAGTCCGGCCAGCACCGCCGAGGTGACCTGCAGGCTGGTGGCATTGTTGTAGGGTGCGAGCTGGCGCGCCTCCTCGATCGACAACTGCGAGCCGTACCAGTAGGCATTTTTCTTGTGGCCGGCCAGCAGCACACCGAGCTCATCTATGCCTTTGCTGATGTCGTCCATGAGGATGCGCTTGCGATCCTGGATCTGGTAGTTGCGCCCGCAGAATTCGTGTACCGAAAGAACCGCGGCGTCACTCGGGTGATAGCTGTAGTGCGTCGTGGGCCGATACAGCACCTGCGCATCCTTGCGGACAGTGTAGTAGTCGGCCAGCGATATCGCTTCGCTGTGAGTGATCAGGAATCCGTGGTAAGGCCCGTTAAGCGGCGTCCAGCTGCGCACGCGCGTGGCGACGCCGGGCTGCGTCAGGTAGATCGCCGAGCCGCAGCCAAAGTCATGCCTGCGACCGTCGCGCGGGAAATTGCGCTCGTGCGATCCCCACCCCAGCTCCGCCGGTTGCGAGCCTTCGGAGACAAAACCATCCACCGACCAGGTATTGACGAATTCGTTGGGCTCCTTGGGTATGGTGGAAACCTGCGTATCGCGCTCGGCGATATGGATAAGCTTTACCCCGAGGCGCTGCGCGAGTTCCGCCCAGTCGCTGCGGCCGGTCGGAACGGCGCTCTCCACACCAGTATCGGCGGCAATGTTGAGCAGCGCCTGCTTTACCAGGTGCGACACCAGTCCCGGGTTGGCGCCATGCGTCACGATCGCGGTCGGGGCTCGCGTACTGCCGCCTCGCAGCCCCAGCAATTCCTCGCGCATGGCGTAATTGGTGCGCTTGGCCGCGGGAATGGTCGGGTCGGTGTAGCCACCGGGCCAGGGCTCGATACAGGTATCGAGATACATTGCCCCTCTTTCCCAGCAATAGCGGATGAGCGCCAGGCTCGAGACGTCGACCGAGACGTTCAGCAGAAAATCACCCCGGCCAAGCAGTGGCTCCAGCACGCGGCGAAAATTCTCGCGCGTCAGCGACTGCTTCACCAGCTTCACGCCATAGCGCGCCGCCTCTTCGCGCCCGACATCGTCCGCGGTAACGATCGCCAGCCGCTCGGGACTGATACCGATATGGCGCAGGATCAGCGGCAGCACACCTTGTCCAATGCTGCCGAAACCGACCAGGACGATATGGCCCGGATACTCGACGTAAACTTCGTGCGTACTCATGATGGTCCTGCTAGGGGGTCAACGCAGGGTAGCAATGGCAGCGCGGTGCCGCCAGCGCAACCGCACCTGCTCAGCCCCAGTGGGGCGGCCAGGTGCGCTCGTGTCCCGGAAGCCTCGCGACGCGTTCGAGCCAGCGGCCAATCGCCGGGTAGTTGATTTCCATCGGCAGGAAGCGCGCCGCCAGCTCGTGTGCTGCCGGCCGGCCCAGCGCCCGCAATAGCAGGCGGATATCCGGATAAATCATCATGTCGGCCGCCGAGAAGCTGTCGCCCACCACCCAGTCCGAACGCGCAAGGCGCTGTTCGATGGTGCGCGCCTCGCCGGCAACGCGGTGCATCGCCTCGGTGAGTTCGCCGCCCACCGCCCGCTCGTGCGGCTCGAACAGTGTCGCCACTATCTGTTTCAGCGGCGGCTCGGCGTACGCCTGATATTCACAGATCACGCGCATGATCACACCCGCTTCCTGCGGGTTGCGGCCGAAGATCGCCGGCTTGGGGTATTTCTGGTCCAGGTAATAGAGAATCGCGAGCGATTCGAACA
Organism: Steroidobacteraceae bacterium; assembly: GCA_036496405.1. Taxonomy (GTDB): domain Bacteria; phylum Pseudomonadota; class Gammaproteobacteria; order Steroidobacterales; family Steroidobacteraceae; genus FEN-1191. The sequence goes on from DASXLF010000662.1 coordinate 2,595, forward strand.
CCACGTAGTCATCATCGCGTAGCACCGGCAGCTTGCCGCGGAAATTCATAGCCAGCATCTGCGGCGACTGGTGCTCCTGGCGGTCGAAATGCAGCAGGTGGCTGTTATACGACAGCCCCTTGTATTCGAGCGCCAGCGCCACTCGCCAACAGGGCGGACTGCCGCTTCCCCAGTAGAAATCGATGGCCATGCGGGGATTGTAGCCACTCGGCCGCGCGCCGGAAATGCATCCGCCGCGCACGGACGTTTACTTGTCGCCTTCTTTTGCTATGGTGCGTGCCTGTCACAGCCAGCGCACGAGAATGATGACCAACGTGGGGCAACCGCAAGCGGCGCGCAGCGCACCGGCCGGACAATCCTGGAGCATCGAGGACTCGCTCGAACTCTATAATGTTCCAGCCTGGGGCTCGGGCTACTTTTCCATCAATGCCGCCGGACACGTGGTGGTGCGACCGGATACCACGGTGGCACACGAGATCGACCTGTTCGAGGTCGTGCAAGGGCTGCAGGAGCGGGATCTGTCGGCGCCGGTGGTGGTGCGGTTCTCAGACATTCTGGCGCACCGCCTGCGACATCTGCATGCCGCCTTCAGCCAGGCGATTGCGGAAAACGATTATCGCAACCGCTACACCGCGGTATATCCCATCAAGGTCAACCAGCAACGGCTGGTGGTGGAAGAGGTATTCCGCTACGGCAAGGAGTTCGGCTTCGGCCTGGAAGTCGGCTCCAAGCCGGAGCTGCTGGCGGTCATGGCAATGACTGAAGGCGCCCCGGAACGCCCGATCATCTGCAATGGCTTCAAGGACTCCAGCTACATCGAGGCAGTGATCCTGGCGACCAAGTTGGGGCGCACCATCATTCCGGTGATCGAGAACTTCTCCGAACTCGAGCTGGTGCTGCGGCACGCGGACACCTACGGCGTGCGGCCGAAACTCGGCGTACGGGTGAAGCTGGCAAGCGAAGGCTCCGGACGCTGGCGCGATTCGGCCGGCGAGAAATCGAAGTTCGGATTGTTTATCACCGAGATCCTGGAACTGCTCGCCACCCTCAAGGCGCGCGACATGCAGGACTGCCTGAAGCTGGTGCATTGCCATCCGGGCAGTCAGTTGCAGGACATCCGGCGGGTCAAGGATGCCATCAACGAGCTGGCGCACGTGTATGCCGAGCTCAGGCTCATGGGTGCCGGACTGGAATACATCGACGTTGGCGGCGGCCTGGGCATTGACTACGACGGCACCGGCACCAATTTCGCCTCGTCGATGAACTACACCCTCAACGAATACGCGAGCGACGTGGTCTATCGCATCGGCAATGTCTGCAACACGCGCAACATTCCACACCCACTCATCATCAGCGAGTCCGGACGCGCGATCGCGGCCCACCACAGCGTATTGATCTTCAACATCATGGGGCGCTCGGCGCTCGATCGCTTCCAGGTTACCGGGCGTGAGGCCGATCAGTTCGGTGGCGACCGGGCGCTGCCGCAGCCGGTGCGCGACCTGCTCGATGCCTACCGCAACATCGATGAACGGCGGGTGGTCGAGTGTTATCACGATGCGCTGACGGCACGCGAGCAGGTATTGCAGATGTTCAACCTCGGCCTGCTGTCGCTCGAGTTTCGCGGGCTGGCCGAGCGCCTGTACTGGGCCAGCTGTGCCCGCATCCGCGACTGCTGCCGCCGGTTGGATCGCTTCCCGGAAGAACTCGACGACCTGGAAGACGTGCTGTCAGATACCTATTTCTGTAATTTCTCGATTTTTCAATCATTGCCCGACAGCTGGGCCATCGACCAGTTGTTTCCGATCATGCCGATCCACCGCTTGCGTGAGTTGCCGTCGCGCAAGGCGGTACTGGCGGATATCACCTGCGATTCGGACGGCAAAGTGGATCGTTTCGTGGGTCCGCGCGACGTCAAGCGCACCCTCGAGCTGCACGATCTGCTGCCCGGCGAGGACTACTACCTGGGTGCCTTCCTGGTCGGCGCCTACCAGGAAACGCTCGGCGATCTGCACAACCTGTTCGGCGATACCCACGTCGTGCACATCAAGCTGCATGAGGAGGGCGGCTGGTGGATCGAGGAAATCGTCAAGGGCGACACCGCCAATCGCGTGCTCGAGTACATGGAATACGACGTGGCCGAACTGGCGCCGGCACTGGCGCGGGATTGCGAACGCGCGGTTCGCGAGGGCCGCCTGACGGTGGCCGAAAGCCAGGCCCTGAAGCGCTTCTACGAAAACGAACTCAACGGTTACGCCTACCTCGAGCCATAGAGACCCCGCGGGCGCGGATTACCACATCTCCTTCAGCCGCGCCGAGGCGTCCAAGGTCGAGGTTTGCCCGTCGTCGACAATCGCCTGTGCCAGCTGCGCCGATTGAAACACCGCCGGTTCGAACGCCTTGAGTACCTTGTCGGTGATGAATCGGCTGCGCGCGCCGTACACGTGGCCATCGCCGCTCTTGGGTTGCTGCGTCAGGGGAAACTTCAGCGGTACGCACAGTTGCAGCTCGTTGCGTGCACGTGTCATGGCGACGTACAGCAGACGCCGCTCCTCATCGATGAGATCACTGCGGCCGGTAGCGAATTCCGAGGGGAAGCTGCCATCGACCACGTTGAGTACATACACCGTGTCCCACTCCATGCCCTTGGCCGAATGCACCGTGGAGAGCACCAGATAGTCCTCATCGAGCGCCGGCGGCCCCGACAGATCGCCGGTGGCGAGCGGCGGATCAAGGGTCAGTTCGGTGATGAAACGCTCGCGCGAGGGAAATTGCGTCGCCAGCTGCTCGAGCTGATCGAGATCGCCCAGGCGTGTGTGAACCTGCTCGTACAGGCGTTCCAGATGCGGCTGGTACCAGTCGCGCACCTGACGCACCTGTCCGGGCCAGGGCCGTTGCGGATCGCTGAGCGTACGCAGCAGTGCCGACAGCTTGCCGTAATCGATCGCCATCTGCTGCGGCGGTGAATAGGCCTTGAGCGCTTCGAGCGAGCCAGCCTGCGCTTCCAGCAGGTCGATGCACTTGCGCGCATTGACCGGTCCCATGCCCGGCAACAGCTGCAGCACCCGGAATGACGCCAGGGTGTTGCGTGGATTGTCGCACCATCGCAATACCCCCAGCATGTCCTTGATGTGCGCCGCCTCGAGGAACTTGAGACCGCCGTATTTGACGAACGGAATCTTTCGGCGCGCCAGTTCCACTTCCAGCAGGTCGCTGGCGCTGGCATTGCGGAACAACACCGCCTGGCGTTTGAGCGCCACGCCGGATTCGCGCCGCTTGAGAATCTGCGCACAGACGTATTCCGCCTGGCCGCCGAGATCGTCCAGCGTCACGTAGTGAGGACGGCCGCCGGTGCCGCGGGTGGCGAGCAGGTGCTTGCGATGCTGGCGTGGGGCCTCGGACATGAGCGCGTTCGAGGCATCGAGCAAGGCCTGGGTCGAGCGGTAGTTCTGCGCCAACGTGACGATCTCGGCGCCAGGCTGGAAGCGCTGTGGGAAGTTGAGGATATTTTCGACCGCGGCGGCGCGGAACGAGTAGATGGACTGGGCATCATCGCCCACCACGGTCAGGCCGCTGCCGTCAGGCTTCATGGCATGGAGAATCTCGCCCTGCAACTTGTTGCTGTCCTGGTATTCATCCACCAGCACGTGATCGAAGTTGGCACTGACGTTCTGCGCCAGCTTCGGCTCGCTCATCATCACGTGCCAGTACAGCAGCAGGTCATCGTAGTCGAGCAGTGCGTAGCGCTGCTTGCGCTCGACGTAACCGCGAAACAGCTTGCGCAGATCCGCTTCCCAATCCCGGCACCATGGAAACTGCTGTTCGAGCGCTTCCTGCAGGCTCTTCTGCGTGTTGACGCGCCAGGAATAGATCGCCAGGCAGGTATCCTTGCGCGGGAAACGCTGCTCCTTTGCCGCCAGCCCGAGCTGGACGCGGACCTCATCGAGCAGATCGGCCGAGTCGGCGCGATCGATGACCGTGAAGCTCGGTTCGAGCTTCAGATGCCGGGCATAGTGGCGCAGCAGGCGATTGCCGATCGAGTGATAGGTTCCGGCCCACACCAGCCGCTGCAACACCGCTTGTGCCTTGTTGCCCAGGGTGTCGGCCAGAGCCTCGCGCACGATGTCATGCGAACGCCGCCGCATCTCGCCGGCCGCGCGGCGCGTGAAGGTCAGTAGCAGCACGCGTGCGGGGTCGACTCCGTTCATGACCAGTTGCGCCACGCGGTGGGCGATGGCCGTGGTCTTGCCGGTACCGGCACCGGC
>DASXLF010000663.1:0-1712 GCA_036496405.1 Steroidobacteraceae bacterium
ACCAAGATTGCGTTGTGCTTCATTCGATACTCCCCGGTCTCGCGGCCGTCGCCGAACGAATTGTCACGCGTCGCGCATCAGAATCGTCGGATCAATCGCCAGCGCGCGCTGCGCTGGAATCCACGTGGCGAGCACACCCAGCGAACACATCGCCAGAACGACGCCAGCCATGACCAGCGGATCCCGGGGAGTGGCCTGGTAGACGATGACTGCGAGCACCTGAGTAGCGAGGAGTCCGAGAAGCAAACCTGCGACTGAACCGAAAGCCAGCAGTTTGAGTGGCCGGCCCAACGCAGCCTGCAAGACTTCCTGGCGCTGCGCCCCGAGCGCAATACGAATTCCCAGATCGCGCCTGCGCTGGCTCAGCGAATACGCCGCCATGCCAAAAATACCGGTGACCGCCAGCATGGCGGCCATCACGCCCAGCACACCGAGCGAGATCGTCGCCATGCGGGCGCCGAACCGGGCGGCGCCCATCGCGTCGCTCCACGTTTGAATCGACGAAGGCAGCCCTCGGTCGACCTCCGACAGTGTGCTCCTGAGCGCTGAGGCCAATTCTCCCGGCTCACGGTTCGAGCGCACGACCAGAACCGTTCCCGTCGACGGCGATTGCGCGATCGGCAGAAACATCGCCGGCTGCGGATCTTCGGTCAGCGTTCCGTATTTTCCGTCTTCGGCCATGCCGACGACTTGTATGCGCGCGCCGTTGCTCGCCTTACACCAGCGGCCGATGGCGTTGGCCGCGGAGCCGAAGACTTTGCGGGCAAACTCCCTGTTCACCACCGCCACACGCGGGGCATTCCTGTCGTCGTGCCACGAAAACGTCCGCCCGGACAGAAGGGCAGTGCCGGCGGCGCGAAAATATTCTGGAGTGACCCTGAACGTCACGGCTACAGCGGCAGCGTTCGCCGGCCTCAGATCGGTCGTCTGTTCGGTGAAGACGGCCGACGCGCCCGTCGGGCCACTGAGCGGCGGCGCATCCACCAATCCGACAGCGGCAACGCCAGGCAGCGCGGCCATCGCGTCGATCATGCGTTTTTGCATGGCCTCGACCGCCTCGCCGCGATAACCGGCCATATGCAGATCCGTCTCGACGAGGACCACGTGCTGCGGTTCGAAACCAAAGTTGCCGTGCAGCGAGCGCATCAATCCGCGCACCGCCACGAGCGATGACGTGACCAGCAACGCACAAATCGCAATCTGCACGACCAGGAGCAGATCGCGGATGGTCATCCGCCGCTCACCCGTGCCTCTCGGTCCCCGCTTGAGGATCTCGTACGGATCCGCACGAAGCACGTGCTTGACCGGCACGGCGCCAAACAGCAAGCCACTGCCCACACTCAGCATTAACGCCAGCAGGTACACGCTCGCGTCCGCTTTCAGCGGGACCTGGACCGGCACCGTGGAAAACGGCCGCCACGTGCTCAGCCAGCGCAGCAGCTCCACGCTTCCCCACAATCCAATCGCCCCACCGATCAGCGCGATCAATATGGATTCAGTGAGGAGCTGCCGCAGCACGCGCATCCGACCGGCGCCGAGCGCGAGTCGCATCGCCATTTCCCGCGAGCGGAAGGCGGCGCGCGCGGCAAACAAGCTTCCGAGGTTCGCGCACGCGGCCACCAGAATCAACGCCGCCAGCAGCATCAGCCCGCCGAGGAATGCCTGAACAGCCTGGCTGATCTTCGACAAGCCCAGAGCGGGACGCGCCAGCG
>DASXLF010000664.1:0-2914 GCA_036496405.1 Steroidobacteraceae bacterium
CTTGGCAGCGGCCATCACGGCGTTGAGCTTGTGCGCGTTGTCCTCGTACATGGCCATGGCAACCCTGAGTCCCGGCTGGCGGTCGCCGACGAACCGCAGGACCTCGAAGCTGCCCATGTGTGCGCCGAACAGAAATGCGCCGCCGGCGGAGCCGGCCACGGCGCGAATCAGCGCTTCACCCTGCATCGACACGTCGAATAATTCATGGCGGCCAGCCAGCATGTACAGGCGGTCCTGTATGGTCGTGGCGAAGTTCATGATCAGCCGGTAGCGGTCGGCCGCCCTGGCCTCGCGGCCCAGTGCGCGGCGCAGATAGTCGCGCATGTAGCGCCGGGCCTGCGGGGCGAACAGAAAAAAATATCCAGCGATGAGATGCAGGATCGGATGTCCCAGTCTGCGACCCCAGTGCAGGGTCAACCAGGCCATCACGCGCAGTAACAGCGGGCTGCCGCGCTCCGGCCGCCGGCGCCATTCGGAGGTCCCGAGGCCGGCGCTCATGTGCGTCGCTCAATTGAAGCACTCATTGTCAACGCCTGCTGAGCGTGCAGTTCAATGCGCAGCGCGTGCAGTACTCCCGCGCCGGGCGGCTGCTCGATGCAATCCAGACGCAGGGATTCGCCCGGCTGCACGAGTCGATGAAATTTAACCTGAGCGATATGCCAATGGCTGCCTGCCAGCGCCGGAGTCGCTTGCGCGGCAGCCTGCTCAATGGCATGCAGTGCCTCGTCGAGCAGCAGCACCCCGGGAACGATGGGCTGCTGCGGGAAGTGGCCGGCCAGCGCCGGATGATCGGACGCGAAATGCAACCAGACGCCGGAGGGGTTCATGCAAATAAGTGCGGCGCGCTGGCCGCGGCCTCTGCCACCAGCGTGCGCAAGGTCTGCTGCGGCAGTTTGCCAGTCTCATTGCGCGGCAATGCTTTGACCCGCAGCAGCGGTCGCGGCAGAAATACCGGATCGATGCGTTCGCGCAGTTGCTGCAGAATCTCGGCAACGTCGAGCGATGGCGCCACCACCAGGGCCGCCACCCGGGCAATGCCGGCCAGCGACGCTTGCGCGTCGTCGCGTACGAAGAACGCGCCATCAACGACCCCGGGTATGGCATTGAGCTGATGGTTCAGATAACCCAGTGAGCTGCGTTTGCCGGCAATGTTGACCAGATCGGCGGTGCGTCCATGCAGCACAAAGCGATCCGTGCCCTTGAGTTCCAGCACATCCGCAACCGCCGTGGCCTGTTCGATATGTCCGCCCTGCGCCCAGCAGCGTTCATCGACCAATTCCAACCGCACACCGGGCCAGAGCTGCCAGTGATCATCGAGCGCGGTGCGACGCGCGGCCATCTGACCGGTTTCCGTGGAGCCGTAAATTTCCAGCAACGGCGCCGTATAGCGCTGCTCCACTTCGCGTGCCAGATTGGTGGGCAGCATGGCGGTCGCCGACACGATCAGGTCGAGAGCCGGCAGCACTACCTCGGCCGTGAGCAGCGAGCGCAGGTGCACCGGTGTGGTGATCAGCACGCGCGGCCGTGGCAGTTGCGCCAGCGCCGTGGCGATATCGGCCGGGAAGAACGGTCGCCCGGCGCATAACATGCCGCGGCTGTGCAGTGGCAACAAAACCGTGGATTCAAAGCCGTACATGTGCTGCGGCGGCACCGTACCCAGAATCGCACAGCCACCACGGTCGATAGGACTCAGCCGCTGCGCCTCGAGGCGCACACATTGAATGAGACGCCCCCAGGTTTTCCGATGCGGCACTGGAATACCGGTCGAACCCGAGGTGAATATGTAAGCGGCTAGCTGCGCGGCATCGATCTGCGGCACGTGAAAATCATCATCCGACAATGGGATCTGTTCCAGCTGCTCATCGGGATAGACCAGCAATGGCAATTGCAGCACGCATTGGGGGTCGTCGGTCAGGCAGATCGTGTCGGGCGCGAACGAGAGCAGTTGCCGGACCACTTCCGGTGTGTGCGCTGGAGGCAACAGGCTGCACTTGCCCCCGATCAGACTGGCTGCCAGTCCGACGGTAAAGCGATAGCGATCAGCGCACAGGTTGAGTACATGGCCGCCAGGCGGCAACCGGCGCGCCAGCGCGCGCGCGTCCTGCAGAAACCGCCCGGCGCTGATTGGTTGGCCGCCGCGATACGCCAAGACCTGCTCGGCGCGCTGGTGTTCGAATAAAGGCAGTGCGGGCATAACTATCCGGGCGCGATCCAGGCGCCAGTCACCATCGCGGCGCCGCGCCGCCGGCCGGGGAGCGAAAGTAGGCTCGCGCGGTGTCGGCAAGCGTGATCGTGCGCATCGATGGCAGCAGGCGCTGCCGCAACGCGTATTCGCCGATGAACATCAGTGCCGCCAGAGGCAATATCAGAAAATTCGAGAACACCGACCAGACCCGTAACGGCGCGAATGAGTACAGCAGGGCACTGAGCGCGCCAATCGAGAAAAAAAATATCGTCCAGGCGGTGGTCACGGCGCGCGTATAGCGTTGCGCCTTGGGCGGCAGCGGCCCCTGCAGGGCAGTCGCCCAGCGCGTGCACAAGGCGATCTGTCCGCATCCGAGACTGCGGCCGAATATCACCGCCAGCGTCAGGTAGGCGCCGCACTGCTGCAACAGAATCACCAGCGCGAAATTGCTCTCCACGTAGTGCCAGCTCAGTATCAGCGCAACCGTACATGCCGGTGCCAGCAGCGCGCCGGCAATCAGTGGATGCGCCGAGCGGCGAGCCGCCAAGGACACGGCCAGCAGCAGCGGCGCGAGTGCCAGCACGGCACCGAGCGGGCGTGCCGACGGGTTGGCGTTGCTGTAGTGGGCGAGAACCGCGTAGGCCAGTATCGATGCTGCGATCAGAGCCTGCCGCAGCCATCGGCGCTTCACTTGCTTCTCTGGCTGGCGACGTACCGCGCGAAGTGGCG
>DASXLF010000665.1:0-7507 GCA_036496405.1 Steroidobacteraceae bacterium
GGTCGATACGGTCTATCACGATCGCCAGCACACCCTGGATGTCACGCTGGCCATGGCACGCCTGCTCGCGGGTTATGAACGGCAGGTCGAGCCACTCTGGAAGCTGGAAGCAGAGCGCGCGGTACTGGGTGTCATCCTGGCCTTGTTCCACGACGTCGGTTATCTGCGTCGCAGCAGCGATCGCGAGCAGGCCAATGGCGCGGAATTTACCCGCAGCCACGTCAGCCGCGGTGCGGAATTCCTGCAACACTATCTGCCACAGATCGGGCTGCCCGGCTGGGCCGATGTGGCCGCCCAGATCATTCACTTCACCGGCTACGAGCGGCCATTCAGCCAGATCGTGACCACCGACCCGCGCGATGTGCGTCTGGGCCATTTGCTCGGTACCGCGGACATGATTGCGCAGCTTGCCGACCGTTGTTATCTGGAGAAATGCCGCGACCGGCTGTATCCCGAGTTCGTCCTCGGGGGCGTGGCGCTGGCTGCCGGCGGTGAAGGACCGGAAGTCCGATACGCCTCTGGTCTGGATCTGCTGCGACAGACTCCCGGGTTCGTAAGCAACACGCGCGCCACTCGTCTGGATCGCGACTTCGATCGCGCCTATCGTTATCTTGAGATTCTGTTTGAGGGACGCAATCCCTATATCGAATCCATTGACCGCAATATGCAGTATCTGGAACAGGTCCTGCGCAGCGAAAGCTGGCGCATGCTACGGCGCAATCCGCCGCTGCACGCGGCTGACCCGGAGACCCTCGGCCGCGTACGCAGCCTGATGCTGGGCTATTTCAAGAAAGCCTGGTTGCAGGATTGAGCCTGGGCGCGGCCAGCGCCGTCGCACTGGGGCTGGCGATGGCACGAACATAACGGGCGTGAATATCCTGTAACTGGCTGTGCACGGTGGCCGCACCAGCCAACTCCACATTGCGCAGGGCATCGGCCAGTACCTCCAGCGTCAGCCCCGACAACGCCGGACCGGCTACCGGCGCGAAACTCAAATGCCACGGTTCGGGCTGAACGCCGCCGCGGTCGCGGTCATACGGCCGGAAGAAACCATAGTCTTCGGCGTGCTGGATCAGCCACTGGCCGAGTCTGGCGAACACCCCGTCGGCGGCGTATTCGGCCGGCAACAGTTCGGCCATTTGCCCACTCGACAGCGCTTTACGGTCAATTACATCGATCTCGGTGCCCCAGTGATGGCGGCTGGCCCCCGGCAGCGCTGACCAGTGCAGCACCGCAGGAACAATGTCGGCCTCGCTCATGAGCGTCGGGTCCAGCGCGCGACCTTCCCGGTCCAACAGCGGCCGGCGTCCCAGGAACTTGTCGTTCCAGATGCTCAACTGGCGGCCGAAATCCCGAAAGCTGGAGGCCGGAGTCAGATCCAGGCCGTCAAGCGCGGCGGCGGCACGCAACTCCAGGAAGGCCCGTGCGGCCTCCGGATGCAGCGTACAGGGGGGCTCAGGCAGCTCGCGCACGTGCTGGCGTGTCTTTCCCGTCAATTGCTCTGGATCCAGTACCGCCATCGCCTGTAGCTCTGCGCCCCCACATACGGCATCATTCCGAGTCGATAGGGTACCCGGAGGCCGGATGCGCGGCCCACAGTTTAAATATGTAATGTTGGTCTTGTGCGCCGTGGTGCTCGGCGTGGCGGTCCTGATTGATGCCCTGACACGCCGCTATGATCTGCCACCGTCGATCCTGGTGCTCTCCGGCGCCTGTGCGGCCTGCGCGGTCATGGTGCCGGGTTTCTGGTTCTGGCGGCAACGCACCCGGCTGGATGGCACCGTCACCGGCCTGATTGGCGCCGCCCACCAGATCAGCCGTGGCGAATTCAGCCAGGCCCTGGTCAGCACCCGTCGCGATAAGCTCGGCGAGCTGGAGCTGGCGTTCGAGAACATGCGCCAGGCGCTGCGTACCACGACGTTCACCCGTAACTATCTGCACAGCGTGCTCAACAGCATGACCGACGCGGTGTTCGTGACCACGCCGGCCGGGATCGTGCGTATCGCCAACGAGGCTGCCTATGGACTCACCGGCTTTAGTGAGAGTGAGCTCATCGGCAAGAACATCGTGGCGCTGCTCGAGCCATCTGAGGGCCTCGCTGTCGATCCGCTGCAACTGGCCCGCGATGCCGGCGAAACGGTTTTACATACTTGCTCGGGCCAGACCATTCCGGTGTCATTCGTCGGTTCGACCATTGCCACCGACGATCCGCAGTTCGAAGGTGAGATCTTCGTTGCCCGCGACATCACCGAGCGCAAGCGCGCCGAGCGTCGCATCCGTTACCTGGCGCGCTACGATGCGCTCACCAAGATTCCCAATCGCATGCAGTTTCAGCACCTGCTGCAGCAGGCCATCGCGCGCTCGCGCCGCGGCGGCCATGGGGTGGCGATGCTGTACGTGGATATGGACCGGTTCAAGGAAGTCAATGACACCTTTGGCCATGCCTCGGGTGATCGCGTATTGGAGGTGCTGACCGAACGCCTGACCCGGGTGCTCAACAGCGAGGCGGTGCTGGGCCGCTTGGCGGGCGATGAGTTCGCGTTATTTGTCGATGGCATCAGCCAGGATGCCGAGGAAGCCAGTGGCCAGGTGGCGCAACTGGCGCGCACCGTGCTGCACGCGGCGGGCGAGGCGTTTCACATTCGCCAGCAGGAAGTGTTCCTGACCGTCAGCATTGGCGTCGCGCTTTGTCCGCGCGATGCCGAGAACGTGATCGACCTGATCCGCAATGCCGACGCCGCGATGTACTACTCGAAGCAGAACGGCGGCAACACCTACGCCTTCTATTCGCCGGAAATGAATGCCGCAGCGGTTGAGCGGCTGATGCTCAAGAGCAAACTGCGCCGTGCCGTGGAGCGCGATGAGTTCGTCGTGCGCTATCAGCCCAAGATCGATCTGCGCGACGGCCGCGTCGTTGGTGCCGAGGCCTTGCTGCGTTGGCGTCTTCCCGGGCACGGCGATATTCCGCCGTCGCAGTTCATCCCGATCGCGGAGGAAAACAATCTCATCAGCGCCATTGGCGAGTGGGTGCTGGAGCGGGTATGCATGGACTTTCGTGCACTGCGCCGGCACATCGCCGATCCCGGTCGCATCTCGCTGAACCTGTCGCTCAAGCAGCTCAAGCAGGCGAGTTTCATTCTCAATTGCCGTTCGGTGTTCGAGCGCCATCAGGTGCCGACGCGCAACTTCGAGCTTGAGATCACCGAGACCACACTCATGGCCGATCCGCGGCGGACAGTGCAGATGCTCAACCAGTTGCACGACATGGGATTGCACCTGTCGATCGACGATTTCGGCACCGGCTATTCCTCGCTGTCGGCGCTGCAGCAGTTCCCCATCGGTACGCTGAAGATTGATCAATCGTTCGTGCGCGACGCCGCCGACGATCCGGCCGATGCAGTACTGGTTCGCACCATCATCGACATGGGACACAGTCTTGGCATGGAAGTGGTCGCCGAGGGCGTGGAATCGGTGCGCCAGCTGGAATTCCTGTGCAACAGCCACTGCAATCTGGCGCAGGGCCAGTTGTTCGGCGAGGCGCGCAGCATCGATGAGCTGCTGCAACTGCTGCTCACGCAGCAGAGCGGGCGTGCCGCGTTCGCGAATCTGCTGCCGGTCGCGCCCGTGACCCTGCGGCCGGTTTCGGCCTGAAGGAGCCTTGACCGATCGTCCCGAGGCTGCTCGCGCTCGCTCTGCGGGGGCACTGCGCTGGCTGCTGCGACTGTTGCCGATGACTCTGCTGCTCATCTGGCTGCTCAGCGCGCTGTGGATGTCATTCAAACGCCTGCCGCCGGGTCTGCATATCTCCGGTCAATGGCAATCGCTGCCGGCCCAGGCGCTGCGCTTCCTGCGCGATGTCAGTGCCTCGGACGCCAACGGCGCGCCGCTGGTCGAGCAGCAGATCGATCCCGAATTGCTGGGCATGATCGCCCAGGCGCGACAGATAGTGCTGCTGGATACCGGCCTGTTCGGTGACCTGCCGGCCGCCGGACCGGGGGCGCCGCGCCTGCGCGCGGCACCGCCGATCGCCGCGCAGGTGGTCGAGGCACTGCTGCGCGCCAAGGCACTGCATCCCGAGCTGTCGGTGCTGGTGCTGACCGACCCATCCACTCAGCAAATGGACGGTTCGGGGCCGCTGCTCGAGCGTTTGGCGGTTGCGGGCGTCGAAGTGCTGCCGGTGGACATAGGCCGACTGCGCGCACCCGATGCCGCCTTTTCAGCATTCTGGGATTTGTGTTGCCGCTGGTGGAGCGGCGCTGTTTCCTCCTCGCAATGGCCCAATCCGCTGGAGGTCGGTCCGCCGGCGGTGTCGCTGAAATTGTGGGGCGAGTTGCGCAACTACCAGCGCAGCCATCGTCAGTTGCTGATTTGCGACGATGGCGCCGGCACCATACAGGCGCTGATCTTCTCCCGCGCGCTGAATGCTGAAGCGGCGATCCATTCGGCCACAGCGCTGCAATTGTCCGGCCCTGCCCTCGAGCCATTGCTCGAATCGGAGTTCGCCCTGGCGCAGTTCTCGGGTTGGAGTGACGGCGGCGCCATGCAGGCGCGCTCGCAGCGCCTGTTGCAGCAGCAGCGATTGGCCAGCTTACCGGCCGACAAGGTCACGGCGCGCGCGCGGGTGGTTACGGAGGGGGCGATCGCGACGGCAGTGCTGGCGCGCATTGCCGCCACGGGCAGCGGCGATCGCATCGAGATTGCAGCACTGTATCTGTCGCAACGCGAGCTGTTGCAGGCGCTGCTCGATGCGGCCCGCCGGGGTGTAATTGTCCGGCTGCTGCTCGATCCGGGCAAGGACGGGTACGGGTACGCTCGCTCCGGCATTCCGAATCGCGAAGCCGCCTCGGAGCTGGTCGCCGCCAGTGACGGTGCGGTGCGCGTGCGTTGGTACCGCACCCATGGCGAGCTGTTCAGTCCCGGATTGGTACTGGTGCACAGCGGCGCCAGCAGTTGGCTGATGATTGGGACTGCGGAGCTGAGCCGCCGCGACCTCGGCGATTTCGACCTAGCGGCCGCGGTCATCACCGATCTGCCGGCCGATGCCAGTGCCGCCGCCGATGCGCTGGCCTGGTTCGACATGCTCTGGTTCAACCGCGCCTCCGGCGGCATCGAATACACCACCGACGCCGATGTCTATACCGATGCATCGCAACTGCGCTACTGGCAGTACCGGCTGTTCGAAGCGATGGGCACTTCGTTTGACTGACGCGGGCCGATCACCCCTTTCTAGCGGTGCTGGTTGCATGGATAATCGCCGGCGCAAAAGGGTCAGGGCGCGCAATGCGGTATAAAGAGAGTCGCGAGCAAACGGCCGAATTGTTGAGAATGGTAGTGCCGCAAATGGTCCGGCACGAGGCCGGATTGCATCCCATGAATTACGCTGTGTGGTACGAGTATCTCGCGGGATTCAATCCGCGGCTCAGCGCCGCCCTCGACGCCCGGCTGGCGCAGCGCAATTGCCTCACCGATGCCGATGTGGTGGAACTGTACGAGCAGTACGTGGACACGCGCGATGTGGCCGCTTCGGCGCAGGTGCGGGCCGATATAGCGCGCCTGGTCGAACAGGTCGATGGCGCCGCCAGCGACGCCACCCGCGAAGTGCGACATTTCGGGCAGGAATTGGACGTGTATCGCCTGCAGCTGCAGGGTCAGATCGCGCCCGAGGAGCTCGACCAGGTGGTGCAGTCGTTGATTCTAGATACCTCGCGGGTGCGCGACACCACCGAGCTGTTCAATGAACAACTGCGCAAGAGCTCTCAGGAAGTCGAGCGATTGCGCGGCGAGCTCGAAATCGCACAGGGCCTGGCATTGCGCGATCCGCTCACCGGACTGCTCAATCGCCGGGGGTTCGATCTGCACTGGCAGCGCGACTGGTCGCTCATTTGCGCTGACAGCAAGCTGCTGGTCATCGACATCGACCAATTCAAGGCCATCAACGACGCCCACGGCCATCTGTTGGGCGACAAGGTGATTGTGGCCGTGGCCCGGGTGCTGCACACCTGCGTTGGCGATCGCGGCCCGGTGGCGCGCATCGGTGGCGAAGAGTTTGCGGCCTTGCTGTTGCACAGCGATGACCAACAGGCCATGACCGTGGCCGAACAAATCCGGGGCGCGATCGAACGCGGCCGTATCCGCCGCTCCGAGGATGCACAGAGCATCGGCGGAGTCACAGTGTCCGTGGGCGTGGCTGGCTCGCTCGCGAGCGAGCCGTTTGAAGCCTTGATGCTGCGCGCCGATCGCGCGCTCTACCGATCCAAGACCGAAGGACGCAACCGCATCACCATGGCCGAAGTCAGCGCCAAAGCCGGCTGAGCTGTCAGATGGCAGGCAATTCCACAATGGCGTGATTTGTGCTCTGATCGGTCTGCGGCCCCGGGCAGCGCGTGCTGCCGCTCGCCGCAATGCTCAGCTTCTTCTCGGGAATCCTCGGCGCGCAGGCAGCTGCGACTGGAGAGCGCGTGAAAATTGGAATGATTGGTCTGGGCCGCATGGGTTCGAATATGGTGCGTCGCCTGGCAAAGGGCGGCCACACCTGCGTGGTGTACGACAACAATGCCGCCGCTGCGCGTGCTCTGGCCGAGGTCGGCGCTGCGGCTGCCGCCTCGCCTGCGGATCTGATTGCAAAACTGCCCACACCCCGAATCGTGTGGATCATGATTCCAGCGGGCGCGGTCGATTCATTGCTGGAAACGCTGCAGCCGGTACTGCGTGCCGGGGATATCGTCATCGATGGCGGCAATTCCCACTATGTCGACGACATCCGGCGCGCTCAGCAATTGGGCGCTCGCGGCATACGCTACGTGGATGTGGGCACCAGCGGCGGCTTGTGGGGGCTGGAGCGCGGCTATTGCCTCATGATCGGCGGCGATGACCAGGCAGTGCAGCAGCTTGAGCCGGTGTTTTCCGCGCTGGCTTCCGACAGCGCCGCCGCTGACGGCAGCGGCACCGCGGCCCGCGGCTATCTGCATGTCGGGCCCAGCGGCGCCGGGCATTTCGTCAAGATGATTCATAACGGTATCGAGTACGGCCTCATGGCGGCCTACGCCGAAGGCTTCAACGTACTGCATCGAATCAGCATCGCCGCCGAAGATCAGGTGGTGGACGCCGAGACCGCGCCGGTGCAGAAGCAGACCCACGGCTTCGACTTCAAGCTCGATCAGATCGCCGAGCTCTGGCGGCACGGCAGCGTCGTGAGTTCGTGGCTGCTGGATCTGCTGGCTGGGCAGCTGGCCTCGAATGCCACGCTCGAGCAGTTCGCGGGCCATGTCGCCGATTCCGGCGAGGGCCGCTGGACCATACAGACCGCCGTGGACGCCGGCGTACCCGTGCCGGTCTTGGCCACGGCCCTGTTTGCCCGCTTCAGTTCCCGCGGCGAGGCCGAATTCGCCAATCGCATGTTATCGGCGATGCGCCTGGGATTCGGCGGCCACCATGAACGCGCCGCCGGCGCCAAGACCTGAGCGCCGCCGTGGATTCCCATCTCTCCGATGCGTTCGTGTTCTTCGGC
>DASXLF010000666.1:0-2841 GCA_036496405.1 Steroidobacteraceae bacterium
TTGCTCAGCTGGAACAAGCCGATATACGAACCGGTGCGCTGCTTGGGATTAAAGCCGGACTCGATCTTTGCAACCGCCTTCATAAAAATGAAGTCCAGTCCCAATGCGTCCGCCACCCGCTTGATTTCCTCGATTGGCGCGCCGGGCGGCATGTCTTTGAGGGAGTTGAGAACGACATCCGCTGGTTTGGTCTCAGGGGGCAGTTCTGAATAAGCGTAATAAGCAAGGTAAGACAGATCCTGCTTTGTCTGGTTCGGGCTGGAGTGCTTGACTGGATCGGTGCCGGGCGCGTCCTCGACACGCGCGTTGTCCTGGCTCGCGTCCTCTACCCGCGGCTCATCCTGAGCAACGGGACGCTGATCGCTCTTCAAATCCGTATCGGCTGAGCCAACGTCATGGCGCGCCTCGTCTCGGTGAATCGGCAGGCGGTCTGATTTGCGACCGAGTGGATACTGTTCGGATTCGTCGGGCGCGCCCGGTGACCGATCTGGAAACGAGGGCTGATGAAAGAGTTGATAGGATACCGAGAACGTAACAACACCCAGAAAAATGCAGACCCACCATAAAGGTCGCATCGCTGCGTTCCCCAAAGCCCCGCGTCAGGACCAGCGGGCCCATCGCCCACCCGGCACGCACTCTAGCGTGGAAGCCGTACCAGCTTGTGGCGCAAAACCGAACATTTCTAGGACAGGTTAATGGCTACGACGTGCCATTAGGCTCCCACGAGGGCTGTCGTATAAAAGAATCGCCACCAAAACGCCATCGCCGCGAGGTCAGACCGGTTCCGGGGGCAGCTTGTTCCGCGCCGGCAGCAGCACGCAGGCCGCGGCGGCAAAGATCAGGGCAAAGCCGATGGTGTCAGGCAGCGTCGGCCGGTCGCCGATAAAGATCGCGGCGCCGATCACCCCAACCACCGGATTGATCAGCGAGCCGAGCGAGGCCATCACCGTGGTCAGTCGGCCGATAATGTTGAACCAGGTGAAATAGGCGATCCCGGTGCCGAGCACGCCGTTGAAGGCGATGCCGGCCCAGGTCTGCCATTGCAGCGGCTCGATCTTCGGCGTGCCCTCGAACACCAGGTAGCCCGCGGCGAACGCCACCACGCCGACCATGACCTGCCAGAAGCTGATGGCGATCAGGTCGCCCTTGATCCGCGCCCATTTCATGTAGACCGTGCCGGCGGCCCAGCCGAACGCGCAAAGCAGCGCCAGCAACAGCCCGAGCGGCTCCTGCATCGATTTTTCCGCGACCGGATAGACCAGCACCGCGAGGCCGGTGACGCACAGCACCAGGCCGGCCGCCGCGCGTGCGTCGATGCGTTCGCCCAGCACGAAATAGGCCAGCAGGCTGCCCCACACCGGCATCGAGTAGGTGACGATGATCACCCGCGAGGTGTTGGCCATGAGCTGGGCGAAGGTGCCGGCGACGCCGAACCCGACCACGATGAAAAACGCAGCGACGATGATGTGCAGCCACTGGCGCCCGCGCGGGATGGCGAGGCTGCGGCCCTGCGCCTTCAGCAGGACCAGCAGCGTGATCGCGCCCAGGGTGTAGCCGAGGAAGCGCAACGTCCAGGGCGACACCTCGTAGAGCGCGATCCGCATCGCCGACCAGCTCAGGCCCCAGCAGAACGCCAGCGCCAGCAGCAGCAGCTTGGCCGTGGTCGCCTCGCTCATGGTCGGCTTGGGGGCAAAAAAATCACCGTGATGGGCGCGGAATTGGCGAGCGGCGTCCGAAGGCTGGGTGTTGTAGCGCGCGTGTCATATTCGCTGCCATCCCAATGCACATGACTGGCATGCACCGCCTCAGTGCGCGGCACTGCGCAGGCTGAGCACGGTGCCGGACACCGTCAGGACTATGGCGCAAAGCCCAACCGGCAGGAACGCGGTCCACGGCACGCCGGTGGCATCCCAGAACGCGCCGCAGATCGCCGGCGTGATCACGGCGATGGCGTAGCTGATGGTGAACATGCCGCCGGCCATGCGGTGCACGTCGTCGGGCGGGCTCAGGATCGGCGGCAGCGCAAAAGTCACGACGAAGGTCACCGCCGCCGCGAAGCCGGTCACCGCGGCAGCCAGCACGATCCAGAGGCCGTGGCCCAGCGCGATGCTGATGAGACCCACAAACGTGAGCGGACCGAACACCGTGAACGGCCAGATGTGGCGTTGCAGACGCTCCGCCGTCAGCAGCAGCACGAACGAGGCGACCAGCTGCGAGCCGTTGAGCCAGCCGAGCGTGAGGCCGATCAGGTCGCCGTGGCCCGCGCTGTTGAGATAGTCGGGCACGAAGGCATTGGCGCCGTAGAACACGGCGTTGTTGCAGCCGAAGGTGAGGCCCAGGAGCCAGATCAGCGGGTTGGTCCAGTCCGGCCACCAGCGTTGCGGTGCGTCGGACGGCTCGGCGGCCCGGCCGCGCGGCGCGAACACGGCGAACAGAATTGCCGCAAGCAGGCTCGGTGCAGCCCAGGCCACCAGATCGAAGCGCCAGCTGCCGCCGACCATCGGCAGCACCAGCGGGATGGTCAGCGCCGGGCCGAGGGTGACGCCGATCAGCATGCCGTTGGTGGTGATCGCGGTGCCGAGCCCGCTGTGGCCAGGCAGCCAGGCGCGCACCAGGGTCGGCAAGGTCGGCTGCATGATGGAAATGCCGGCGCCCATGACGATGGTGGCGGCATAGAGCGACCATACGCTAGAGGCAGCCCCGCGGGCGGCCGCGGCGAGCGCGCAAGCGAACAGCCCGGTGATCGCGATCGAGATGGCGCCATAACGCGCGATCAGCAGCGCGCCCGGGATCGCCACCAGCGCGAACAGGCCGAGCGGCAGCCCGATCAGCACGCCGACC